>JAEUWI010000016.1 GCA_016791475.1 Candidatus Hydrogenedentota bacterium | reverse complement strand
GCCGGAGCCGAGGAAGTCGTGAGTATCTACCGGCGACGCTGGTGGATAGAAACGGCGTTTCGGGATAGCAAAAACCGGGATTGGGGAATGGGACTGGACATGGTCAAATTGAAGGACTACCGCCGATACGAGCGACTTTTCTATATTGTCGCTCTGGCCTTTACTCTTCTGTCCGCACATGGTGCCCTCGCCGAAGCCGAAGGCGTAGACAAGGAGGCCAAGGCCAATACCCGAACGACACGTGTCCTCAACTTGCTACGTATTGGAATTTACTACATCAAGAGGCGTGGCCAGAAAATATCGGACGCCGTGGATGCACTCAAAATACTGGCCACCGCACAGGCTGCACCAAACTGGGGATAGCTCAGATCCTTATCCGTCCACTTGGATTGACCACCGATTCATGTGGGATAATCATGGCGCGTGTCAGATCATGAGGTGTATGCAAAGTCAAGTGGCAGTTCCTGCGCGCCGTCCAAGGAGGAGGAAATTGATTGCCTACGATATCCATGTTCTATGGCATTCTGATTCGCATGTTCTTTCACGACGCGGAAAGGCATCATTTGCCCCACATCCATGCGGACTATCAGGGCGAGGTCGCCGTGTACGCTATTGAGGATGGCAGTGTGCTGGCAGGTGCGTTGCCACCAAAGAAGCACAAGCTGGTTGTCGCCTGGATCGAGATACACCAGGAAGACTTGATGGCGGATTGGGAATTGGCCGTGAATGGTCATAATCCACTACCCATTCGAGGATTGGATCAATGAAGATTGCAAGCGTCACATCGCTGGAAAACGGCACCTTGCACGTAATTGCCGAAGATGGGCGTAGCGGCACCTTCGATGTGCGCCCCTACATGAAATCTCCCGCCTTCCTGCCGCTGCAGAAACAGGCCGAGTTCTCTCAGGTTCGCAATGGGGGCTACTACATCGAATGGCGATGCGGGGCCGATCTGTCCGCCGACACCATCGAGGCGCGCTGGGAAGAACGCGCCACTCCAGATGCCGAGCAGAGGATTTAGCGCTGACAGGCGTTGTGCAAAGTTGTGGAAAGGGACGCTGGATCATGACGGAATCCGAGCAGGACAATATAGCCCAAGTCACTTCGGCATTAGAAAGTAAAAGCCGGTACTTGCAAGCCTATAAGTCTCTACGAAACGTGGTGCGTGTACGCACCGGAACGCTAGCCGTATGCGCTATAGGGGCGGTCGGTGTGTTGGCTTACCTGTTGGCGTCGGAGAGTTTTCCGCCGAGGACGGAGATAGTGCTGGGGACAGAACGCTGGAAGCCATTTTTGGAGAGCAGCACTCACTACAGTGATTCCCTGCAGCATATGGATGATGGAAGTCTCGCATTGATATTGCATCCCGAAATAAGCGACTGGAATGCCTACCGGAACTCCGTTACGGACGAGGCCCTGCATGTCGGTTGGGTCAGGGCGGCGGATACGGAGGGCAGGTGGGTGGGGCGCCCATATCATATCCGCAGGCACGCGGGGAAATTGCTGAGGAAATACTCGGATACGGGTGGGGCGGTCCACGCCTACTTCACGCGCCAAGTGGGTCCGGACGAACCGAACTGGCTTGCTGATGAAGTCGTGGAATTGACCCATCTGGAGAAGTCGGGCGAAGTAATGTTTGTCTCGTTCTATCGTTAGGACCAGGAGTATCGCGTTGATTGGTGCCAAAGGGGGTTGGCCATTCCTTGCCGACACAAAGGGCGTGTCCACTTCTTGGTTATTTTTTCTTGGCGTCGATGGTGATCGGGTCGCCGTTCTTGATCAGCACGATGTTGTCGCCCCGCTGGGCCTCGGGGGTAATGTGGCCCACCACAAAGCCGTGGCTGCTGGCGGGGTCACCGACGTCCCCCGGCAATCTGTTCATACTCATCGTGTCGCCCAATCCAAAACCACACCATGTCGAATCCGTCCTGAACCGCCACGGCCCGATAGTGAATCCCAACCCTGACGGACCAGAACCTGCCGACCTTCTTGAAATGTAGTGAGGGATGAGCGGGATCTTGTTTGAGTAGCTCGAAGTTTTCGCCGGCAAGTCTTTGAATATCGGGGGGAAGATTGTCATGAAAGCGCCAGAACTTTGAGCTTGCACGGTGCTTCACAGGTCGCGGCACCGCCCCTCGCGGAGGTCGCGCAGGGCTTCTTCCGCCAGCGCGTCGAGCCGTCCCTTGGCTACGTCCTGCTCAAACTGATGGTCCCACGCGTCGGCGTCGAATTCCGAGAACCAGGCACGGAACGACGAGAGTTCTTCCGGGGGCAGCTTCGACACAGCCGTCTTAATCTCTTCGATGGTACTCATCGTAAAATGCCCTCTGATTGTCGAGTACATGATGTAGAAACAAGCTATCAAATTCAAGTGGGCCCACTTATCTCGGGCAAGATGGCACCGGGTTCAAATCAAGACGGGCAAACCGCGTCGTGCAGCTTGCCCGTCTTGAATAACGGAAAATGCCAGTGTCGCCTACAGCCCCAAATCCTTATCCGTCACCGCGCCTTCCGACGCCGAGGAGACAAGCTTGGCGTACTTCGCCAGCACGCCCATCTTGTAGGGAGCCTTGGGGGCCTTCCACTCGGCCTTGCGGGTCTTGATCTCGGAGGCGGGCACGTCCAGGGTGATGGTGCGCTTCTCGGCGTCGATGGTGATCTGGTCGCCGTTCTTGATCAGCGCGATCAGGCCGCCCTGCTGGGCTTCCGGGGTGATGTGACCCACCACGAAGCCGTGGCTGCCGCCGGAAAAGCGGCCGTCGGTGATGAGCGCCACGTCTTTGCCGAGGCCCTTGCCCATGACCGCCGCCGTGGGCGCGAGCATCTCGCGCATGCCGGGACCGCCCTTGGGGCCTTCATAGCGGATCACGATGACGTGACCCTTCTTGATGGTGCCGTCGAGAATGCGCTTGAGGGCCTCTTCTTCCGAGTTGAAGCACTTGGCCGTGCCCGTGAAGTGGGTGCCTTCGTTGCCGGAGATCTTGGCAACCGCGCCCTGCACCGCCAGGTTACCGTAAAGAATGACGAGGTGGCCGTCTTTCTTCTTGGGCTTGTCGAAGGGGAGAATAACTTCCTGGCCCTTGGGGTAGGGCTTAACGCCCTTGAGGTTTTCCGCGAGGGTCTTGCCGGTGACCGTGAGGCAGTCGCCGTGGAGCAGTCCGTGATCAAGGAGAATCTTCATAAGCGGCGGCAGACCACCGATTTTCACCAACTCGTTCATCATGAACTTGCCGCTCGGCTTCAGATCGGCCAACACGGGGACCTTCTTGCCGATACGGGTGAAGTCGTCCAGCTCCAGCTTGACCCCCGCCGTGTGGGCGATGGCTAGGAGGTGGAGCACGGCGTTGGTGGAGCCACCCAGGGCCGTGACGACGGCGATGGCGTTCTCGAAGGCCTTCTTCGTGAGGATATCGCGCGGGCGGATGTTGTTCTTGATGCAATGGACAACCGCGGCGCCGGCTTCGCGGCAGTCTTTCGCCTTGTCCTTGGAGATGGCGGCCTGGGCGGAGCTGTTGGGCAGGCTGAGGCCCAGGGCTTCAATGGCGGAGGCCATGGTGTTGGCCGTGTACATGCCGCCGCAGGAACCGGGGCCGGGAATGGCGCACTTCTCGATTTCCTTCAGGCCCGCATCGTCCAGGCGTCCGTTGGCGTGCTCGCCCACGGCCTCAAACACCGAAACGATGTCCACCGGCTTGCCATGGTGATCGCCCGGCATGATGGTGCCGCCATAGACGAAGACGGAGGGGCGATTCATCCGCGCCATGGCCATTACGCAACCGGGCATGTTCTTGTCGCAGCCGCCGATGGTCACGTAGCCGTCCAGGTTCTCGCAACCCACGACCGTCTCAATGGAGTCGGCGATGACCTCGCGGGAGACGAGGGAGTACTTCATGCCCTCGGTGCCCATGGATATGCCGTCGGAAATGGTGATGGTATTAAAGATGATGCCCTTGCCGCCCGCCTGGTTCACACCCAGCTCCGCCTCCCGCGCCAGCACGTCGATGTGCATGTTGCAGGGCGTCACCATGCTCCAGGTGGAGGCGATACCGATCATGTTTTTCTTGAAGTCCGCATCGCCGAAGCCCACGGCCCGCAGCATCGATCGGCTCGGCGCGCGCTCGGGGGATTCGGATATCTGCTTCGAAAACTGGCGATCCGCGTCGGACGCCTTTCCGCCTTTGGGCATGACTTCTCTCCTTCGATGGTCCTGATGGGTGATGGCGTGCTCTAAGGTTCCCAAGGTATGCGCACGCCAAAGCGGGGATTATACGCCGCAAATGCCGCATGGGGCAAAATAGTTGATAGTGGACAATTGACAATGGACAATTGACAACGGGAATCAGTTCATCGGTCCTATCCCACAGATCGGTCTGATCCGTCCGACAGCGGGGCTCGGGAACTTTCGCTAAGGTTAGAGCATCTACCCCGCAGGCAATCAACCTTTCCGATTCACCTGGAGGCGCCCCCGTTGAAAATTTCGCTTACCCGATGGATGGCCTTGCTGGGGTCGAGCCTCGCGTTCGCGCAGGGCTGCGCCCATATGGAGCGCGCCGAGTACGACCCCTGCGCGCGTCAAGCGGAACGCCGCAACAAAAACGCGGGTGTGCAAATAATATCCTGTCGGCTGTTCCATATCCCCTTTCGCGCGCAGATCCTGGACGCGGGCTCTGGTGAGCCCATCGCCTCCGCAGCCGCGGTAAATTGCACAAACGTGCTGGGTGAAGCCGCCGATGACGGCCCCGTGGTTGCCATGTCGACTGACAGCGGATTGATCGAGGGCGAAGTCGACACCTTCACTGACGTCGGCAATCCCTGGAATAACGAGTGCTTTCGCCACAGCTTTCGGGGTATCCTCGTCGAAATCTGTAAAGACGGCTATAGCGCCTATCGCGGGTATGTCCCCTTGCCCCCTGCGGAGGGCGACGTTGCGGAACTGGGCGTAATTCGGCTGGAAGCGAAGCAGGAGCGAACTAAATGAAAGCATCTCGGGCCACCGGAGTTTGGACACGCATAGGAACCGATCAGGATGGCTCGTTGGGCGAGCGCTTCCGCCCCCCACGCAAGACGGGCCTCCGCACCATCCTGGTCTTCAGTGCCTGCATTGCCATGGCTCTCGCCGGGTCGGGCTGTGCGATGTTCATGATCCGTTGTTCAAAAGTCTTCGTCCCTTTTACTGCGCGGGCGGTGGATGAACAAACGGGTCAACCCATAGCCGGGGCGGCGATCTACAGCGGTGAATTCGCCACAAGGGATCCCATGCTTTCCGACCGCGTGGTCGCGGAAGCGACTCCGGATGGCCGCATTTCCGGAACCGCCTCGACGTTCATTCACACCGACGACCCCTATTCCCCAAAGTATCGCGAGAAGTTCCGGCCTATTCGGGTCGTCATTACGGCACCGGGCTATGCCCCCCGACCGCTTTATGTCTCCATCCCCAAAAGTAATGACTTAGCGGTCGAGTTTGGCGATGTCGCCCTCAAACCCGTTGCCGAATCCACCCAGTTCGACGCAAAGCGCCTCGACTTCACCGTCGCCGGCGCACCCGCCTTCGTCATCATCCCGCCGGGCAAGGAATTCGGCGGCTACCATCCCTGGCTGTGGTACGCGCCCACCTTCATCGGCGGACTTCCCGGCGATCGGCACACACAGTACTTCAAGCCCCTGCTCGATGCGGGTTTCTACATCGCGGGCGTGGAGGTGGGTGAGTCTTTCGGCAGTCCCAAGGGCACGGAGACCTATCAGGCCTTCAACGAATACGTCGTGGACACCTTCCAGCTCTCCCCGAAGGCCACCCTCCTCCCCCAGAGCCGGGGCGGACTCATGCTCTACAACTGGGCGGTGGAGCACCCGGAGTCGGTCGCCTGCGTCGCGGGGATCTACACGGTTTGCAGCTTCACCAGCTACCCCGGCGTGGACAAGGCGGCCCCGGCCTATGAGATGACGCCCGAGGCGCTCCAGGCCGCTTTGAAAGACCACGACCCCATCGAGCGCCTCGAGCCCCTCGCCAAGGCAAAGGTGCCCATCTTCCACATCCACGGCGACGCGGACACCGTCGTTCCCCTGGAGCGCAACGCGGGTGAACTCGTAGAGCGCTACAAGAAGCTCGGCGGCCCCGCCACCCTCAAGATCGTGCCCGGCAAGGGCCACGCGGAAATCGACGAGTTTTTTACCGACCCTGATTTTCTGGCATTCCTTTTGGAGAAGGGCAATCCGACCCCTGAGCGTTAGACAGTGACGGGGTACGTGCCACACGATCTCGCCTAAGCGAGTTCGAGTGCGTTGAGCCTTGCCCTCTGTCTGCGGTCAAAGTGGGATTGGACCTACCCTCTCACAACTCGGGGACAATATACTGCGGGCTCAAAAGTACCGCTCCGCGTCACGCAACTGACCCCGGATCCCCTCCCTCACCACACTCGAACTCGCCTTTCGGCGAGATCGTGTGGCACGACTTGAATCGACATCGCGTTGCGCCCAAAGCAAAAAGCGCTACTCTCATTTCCAAAAAATTCGGCACACCCCGGCCTTGGCGCGATCCTTGCTTCGGACTCCTAGCTCCGTGGGTGTCACGGGTTCCCTGCAGTCGGGAATCCATCCGGAGTTAATGGCGCAAGGAGTACCGATATCATGGCAACCATGACCGCAGCTTTACCCGAACTTGAAACCCTGTGGCTGTCCGCCCCCAAAGCGACCCTTCGGATGGTGATGCTGATTGGCGCGCCCGGCGTGGGCAAATCCACCGTGGCCGAAGCCCTTTCCAGGCAGTGTCCGCTGCAGAATGTCGTGCTCGATGGCGACAGCCTGGCCCATACCTGGCCCGGCGGCATGGATCGCAAACGGTTGGACCTCGTCGAGCGTAATTTGCTCCACTGTGCCGAAGGCTACCGTATATGGGGGGCCCAGTACTGCTTCTGTAGCTGGGTTGTGGCCCATCAGCAGCGCCTGGACATGCTGGGCAAGCGCATGCGCGCCAAAGGCATCCACCTCCGCGTGGTCGCACTGGATGCGCCCGTTGGCGTGCTCGTCGACCGCATGATGGCCCGGCCCCAGCCGAGATTCGCCCCCACCGACGAAAACATCGACTACCTGAGCAGCCTGAGCAAGCGCATTCGCAACCTCCACCACTGCGAAATTGTGGATACGACGGGAAAGCACTTTTCATCCGTGGCGAATGATATCACCGCGCGCGTCAAAGAGCGGTCCTTCTGGACGCTCTGAGACAGGCCAACGAGCCTACGACTGTGTAGCCCAGACAACTCCCGAACCTACCGCGCGGTATCCTCTAACAAACGCGCGCGGGTAGCACTGGGTTCCTTCAGGTGCATATCCAGCCATCCGTACATAAGCTCTCTCGCATCATAGGGAGCCCCATGGCCATGTCCATGGAAGTAGAAGGCGTGCATCTCCGGCGCGCCGACCACTTCATAGACCCTGGCCACGCTTAGCATCATCAAAACGCGCTGACGCTGGGTGCCCCCATCGCCATCGTTCAGCCCCGCGATATGCAGGAAAGGTCGGGGCGCGGCCAGGGCCGCCATGTGATGAAAATCGATGGGCGGCAGTTCGTTGTTCAGCAGCCCCGGCCGGATGTGCTTGAAGTAGGTGTACCACTGATCCCGTGACCACGACAGCACCTTCGCATTGTGCCGAAAGGTCGGCGCGGGGCAATTGGATACCGCGACTTTGATCCGGTCGTCATAGGCCGTCAGGAAAATCGCCCCCTGTCCCCCGAGGGAATGGCCGATGACGCCAATACGATCCGTGTCCACCTCGGGCAGCGTTTCCAGCACGTCAATGGCAATGCTGTGCTCATAGGTGAACTTTCCCGCCGCCGTCCACTCGGGATGTTTCTCGTGAAAGGCCGTGGTGTCGTAGGCGCCGGCCGGGGGTATTCGATGGCCCGCCACGAAATGATCGGGGGCAACCGTGATATATCCCCGACGGCTCAGATGATCGAGCTGGGCATAGTCCGGGTTGCCCTCCAGCCCCGCCGCCTCCCGCGCACCATTGTCGTAAGTCTGGTGGAGCACCACCACCGCGGGCAGCTTCCCCGGCACATTGAGTGGAATCCCCAGATACGCGTGGGCCCGTTCGCCCTCCTCCACGGCATAGCTGATGAGCTTGCGCGTGTAGACCCCATCCACCTCGACCGACTCATGGATCTGAAGGTCCAGCGGCGGCTTCTCGGGTTTGTACTGATCCCGCAGGAGGTCGAGGAATTGCTCTTTGATCGCCGGACGCCGCGCCTCCCAGTCTTCCCTTGTCTTCAGGCCCTCGGTGAGATCGTCCCACGACGACACGACGGGCGGCACCTCCATAAGCGGATTCGACGCGGGCTGGGCGGGGGTGGTACACGTAACTATCAATACAAGAAGCAGTAGCGCCCAATCCGAACTTCTTAACATCGCTGCAAATCTCCCTTCTGCGACTTCAATCTTGATCCTTGGCTTCCTTATTGCCGTAAGGATCCGTGCCTTTCCGCGGTCAAGCTTTTTCGGGACCACGGAAAGGCACGGAACTTCACGGAAATAAGGAAGAGCGGAGGTCGGTCGACAGATTGGGCATCATTGTTGATTAACATCCCCCGCCCGCTGTTCCAATGCCCCGCCCAGACGCCGGTCCATCGCGCGATAACGCCGCCAACCGACGATCATGACCACGACTGCGACAACCACAAAACCGGCGCCCGCAAGCACGACCCACCGGGACTCGAAGAACTTCATGGCGGACCCGCCCGTAATCACCAGCGCGATGGATGTGCGGCCATAGGCCAACAGGGTTCGCTCGTTGGCCAGCTCCGTGCGGTCAATCGCCAGATAATCGTTGAGCGAGAGCTTCTGCCCGCGAAACCGCTCATAGGGATTGTGTTCCATGGTGTGATCTTCTCCGGGAATTCCACAAGGCGACCGCCGCCGATACCAGTATAGCCGCCTCGGCCCCTTTTGGGAACAGGCGCCGCGAATCTGGACTCCCCCTCCAAAACCGTATTCCCGCAACTTGAACCGGGGCGGGATTATGGGTACTATCCTTTCCCTGTGTATATCGGGTCAATCCAGGTCTGCTCGTGCTGCGTGTTGGCAGATCGTTTAACTTCAGCTTCCGCATTCATCGGGAACAACAGCAGGGAAAGGTAGCAATATGAGTGGAGAGCAAACAGCCGGCATTGAAGCGCACCAGAAGCGTTTATTCTGGGGCTGCTTCATCGCGTTGATCGCCACGGCCTTCGGTTTCGTCGTCCGATCCATGGTCATCAATGACTGGGGCACCGAGTTTGGACTCACGGAAACCCAGAAGGGTGAGATTTTTGGTGTGGGCCTCTGGCCCTTTGCCCTGAGCATCATCCTGTTCAGTCTGGTGATTGATCGAATCGGCTATGGCCGGGCCATGGCATTTGCCTTTGCCTGCCACGTAATTTCCGCCGTCCTGACCATTTTCGCCACGGGATACTGGATGCTTTACATTGCCACATTCATCGTGGCCCTGGGCAACGGCGCCGTGGAAGCCGTGATTAACCCTGTTGTGGCCACCATGTTCCGAAACGAAAAGACCAAGTGGCTCAACATCCTCCACGCGGGCTGGCCGGGCGGCATGGTGATCGGCGGTGTCATGGCCATCGCGCTGGGCGCGGACGCGGACTGGCAGATCAAGGTAGGTCTCATTCTGATCCCCACGGCCATCTATGCCGTGATGCTCTTCGGACAAAAGTTTCCTGTTCACGAGCGTGTGGAATCGGGTGTATCGTACCTCGCCATGCTCAAGGAAGTGGGCATCATCGGTGCCTTTATCGTCGTCTCCCTCATGACCGCCGAAGTCGGGCGCGTGTTCTCCTTCCCGCTTGTGCTGGAACTCGCCATTATTGTGGCCCTGACCGGCATTTACGGTTTCTACGTCAAATCCCTTGGCAAGCCCCTCTTCATTTTCATGCTGCTGGTCATGATGCCGCTGGCAACGACGGAACTGGGCACCGATAGCTGGATCACGCCGCTCATGGAACCGGAGATGAACAAGCTCGGCTTCCAGCCGCTCTGGGTGCTCATCTACACCTCGTTCATCATGATGTTGCTCCGCTTCTGCGCCGGTTCTATCGTTCACAAGCTCTCCCCCCTGGGTCTGCTGGCGGGTAGCGCGGTGATCGCGGCATGTGGCCTGGTGTTCCTTTCCCAGGCGACCGGGGTTGTCATTCTGGCCGCCGCTACACTCTATGCCTTCGGCAAAACCTTCTTCTGGCCCACCATGCTCGGTGTGGCCGCCGAACAGTTCCCCAAGGGCGGTGCCCTCACGCTGAATACCCTGGGTGGCGTGGGCATGCTCGCTGTCGGTATCGTCGGTGCGCCATTCCTCGGGTACATTCAGGATACGTCCGTGGCGACAGTCCTGGAAAAGGAAAGTCCTGCAATCTATCAGCAGTACACCTCGCCCAAGCCCACGATCTTCGGTCAGATCACGGCGCTCGATCCGGAAAAGGAAAAGGCCGCTCCCGAGGCGGACACCGCCACCATTACGACGGTAAAGACGAACGCTACGAAGGGCGCCCTCAAGACGGTGGCGATCTTCCCCTGCATCATGTTTGTCTGCTTTATAATTCTCATCGTTTACTTCAAGTCCAAGGGCGGATATAAGGTGGCTCACATAGACCACTGATCATCCGCGCTAACCTGAGTCAGTTCATCCCGTGCCCGCTTCGGCGGACACGGGATTTTTTTGTGTGTGGACGGACCCACGCACACCACTTCTGCGAACGCGGGCCACTGGGTGACTTCCCGGCACCCGTTCATTGCATCAGTGACGCAAAAGCGCGTGCCTGTCCCAGGGGATGGGTGGGGCGACCCGGACATGACGCGCGTCACCTTTCCAACATCCACTGGGACATGCCGCCGCGTTGGCGAAAGCTTCGTTGGGCGGGGCTAGGGACGTGCGCTGGACGAGCGACTGGCTACGTCGAGGACCCGTGCGGCGGTACGTCCCCCGTGGTTTGTCCCCAGGCCGTGCTTCGTGCGACAATTACGCCATCGATAGCTAATTGCGCCACCCCAGGACCCTCCCACGTGCGTAGACTTATTCTAATTGTTGCCTTGACCCCCCTCGTCGCCGCCACCGCCTTCGCCGGATGGTGGCTACTGCTTGATGGCCGCGCCGCCGCCGTACGGACCGACCTCGTGCGCATGCCGGAGGAGTGGGGTTCCCCGCCCAAAGGCTACCCCACCGAAAACGCCCTGATGGCCGCGTATGCGATGGGCCGACTCCAACTACTGAACCTGGAATCCCCGCCGCCGCTGCCGGATTCCGTGATAGCGGAACTGGACGTGGAGTACGGCCGGGAGGGTGACATCCCCCTGTTGCTCGACGTCTACCGCCCGAAAAACATCACGACGCCCCGTCCGGCGATTGTGTTCATTCACGGCGGCGGCTGGGTCAAAGGAAGCCGCAAGGACTACACCATCTATGCCCAGCAGTTCGCCGAATGGGGCTATGTGGCGGCGACCATCGGCTATCGCTTCAGCGACGTGGCCAAGTTCCCCGGCTGCGTGAGCGATTCCAAATGCGCCATTCGCTGGCTCCGGGCCAATGCGGAGCGCCTGGGCATCAACCCCGACCAGATTGCGGCGGCGGGCGGTTCGGGTGGCGGATACCTCGCCATGATGCTGGGCTACACGGGCAACGTCGCAGCGCTGGAAGGCACCGGCGGCAATCCCGCTGTCAGCAGTGCAATTCAAGCCGTGGTCAATCTCTATGGCCCCACGGACTTTACCGCACCTGTGGCCCAGGAGCATGTGAGCGTTGTCGGCCTCATGGGCGTGCCCTATTCGAAGGCTCCCGACAAGTACCGGGACGCATCTCCCCTCCATCAACTGGATGCCTCGGATCCGCCCACCTTCATCATTCAGGGCACCCTCGATTCAATCGTCCCTTCGGAGCAGGCGGACCTGCTTGCGGAGAAACTTCAGGCCCTGAAGGCGGACTACTGGTACGATTGCTACCCCGGCTGGCCCCACACGATGGACGTGGCCATTCCGGTAACCAACCGGGTTCAACCAACGATCCGCGCCTTTCTCGAACACGTCTTCGGGAAACCCGAAGGCGCCTGAGTGGGTCCGAACGTTCACGGAATGTACCGTGGTAATGCAAGTGTCGCGACCAGGAGTGTAAATTGGCCTTGCCTGGATTGAAGGCGGGAACGCAAGGCGCGTGGCGATTCCTTCTCTCTTCTTTTCTTCGTGGCCTTCGTGGTGAAGTATTTGATCGCGGTCAACGGCAGCGTCAAACCCTCCCGTGGTATCCGCTCTTGTCCTGTTGATTTGTACGGATAATGCGTCAGTTCGCTGCAACTTAGCGTTATAACCCTATCGGAATATTCCATGTTCAGAATTCTGCTCCGCTCGATTGCCGGTCTCCTGCTCCTCGCTCTTCTGTCGGGCGCCTACTGGCTTTTCATCCACACCGGCCCGCCGGCGAAGCGCCCCGACCTGGTGCGCGTGCCTGAGTCCCTCGGCCCGCCGCCGAAAGGCTTCCTCTCCGAGGGCATGCTCTATGCCGCCTTCGCCCTTCAGGAAATGGGCTGGTATAAGCTGGACACGCTGGACGAAGATGCGCCGATCCCGGTGCCCGCGGGCGTCAAGGAGCAGATCAACATTCCCTATGGCACGGGGGGCGGAACGCCGCTTGAACTGGATCTCTATACGCCCGAGAACCTCACGGGCCCGGTGCCCGGTATCATCTTTATTCACGGCGGCGGATGGCGCAGCGGCAAGCGCCAGGACTATAAGTTTTACACCACGCGCTTCGCGGCCCATGGCTATGTGGTGGCCACCGTGAGCTACCGGCTCCGGGAGGCGGGCTATTTCCCCAACTGCGTGGAAGATGTGAAGTGTGCCGTGCGCTGGATGCGGGCCAATGCGGCCCAACTCAATGTTGATCCAAACCGAATCGCCGTCATCGGCGGCTCTGCGGGAGGCCACCTCTCCATGATGGTCGGTTACAGTTCCGACGTGGCCGAATTTGAAGGCCAGGGCGGCAACCCGGGCGTCAGCAGCGCGGTCCAGGCCGTCATTGACATCTACGGCCCCGCCGATTTCACCATGCCGGCCAACCGCGACCATCCCCTGTTGACCGGCTTCATGCAGGGCACCTACGAGGAGGTCCCCGAGAAGTTCGTGAAGGGCTCCCCCATCACCTATCTTGATCCGAGCGACCCGCCCACGCTGATCATACACGGCACCATTGATACCCTCGTGCCCGTGGAGCAGTCCGACCTTCTGGCGGAGAAATTCCAGGAACTGGGCATGACCTACTGGTACGACCGCATCGACGGCTGGCCCCACGCCATGGATATTGCCAACCCGGTCAACCAGCGCGTGGAGCAGGTCGCCATTGCCTTCCTGAAGGAGGTCTTCGGCCCACCGGTGAAGACGGCGCGGGCGACAAGCGCCCCCTGAGCCGGGGGCGGCTTCGAGTCGCCGCTCGCCTCAAAAGGGGAACGGGGACACTTCAGGGTGCGTAGCTGATTGCGTTTTTCCCCATGGCCTTGGCGGCGTAGAGCGCTTTGTCCGCCGCCTCAATCAGGTCGCCGGAATTCATTCCCGCCTTGAACTCCGACACGCCAATGCTCATGGTCGTGCCAAAACGTTCCACCTTGGCAAACTCGCTCTGCATGCGCTCGGCAACCACCGTGAAACCCGACGGCGAGAAATTGTGCAGCAACACGGCAAATTCGTCGCCGCCACAGCGAAAGCCTTCGTCATAGGCGGTGATGCGGATGCTTTTCTTGATCACATCGCCCACGCTCTTGAGCAGGGTATCGCCCGTCTGGTGCCCGTTGGTGTCGTTACAGCGCTTGAAGTTGTCCAGATCGATCATGAGCAGGGCCAGTGGCGCGCCTTTTTCCGCGGCGCTGGCCACCGCCCATTCAATGCGATTGGTAAAGGAACGCTTGTTGTACAGACCCGTCAGCGCATCCTTTTGCGCGGCCTCCGCCAGCTTGCGGTCCACTTCCTGCTTCTCGGTGATGTCCTTAAAGGCCAGGAAGGCAAACTGCTCGCTGTCGGCGTGAACCATGGTCACCGTCACATCGAAGTGAAGGCAGTGATCGGCCACATGACGCACGGGCAGATCGCCCATGGTGCCTTTGCCGCTCCGGCTGCACACGCCCATCCAGAGTTCGAAACGCTCGCGATCAGCGGTCTCCAGGGCCTCCGAAAAGACCCGCCCCACCAGCTCCTTCTTGTCCACGCCCAGCAATGTGCAGTAGGCTTCGTTGACGTCTTCGATAAGCAGGCGATCCATGTTGAGCAGGAGCTTCCCGTCCATGCTCAAATCGAAAAGACTGCGATATTTCTTATGTGCGACGACCAAGTCATGGCGCAGGTGGCGCTCCCGCAGCACCCGAATCAGTTTGGCCTCCAGCTCGGCGGGCAGGAAAGGTTTGTTCAGGAAATCCTTTGCGCCCCGCTGAATGACCTCCACATAGGGGAAGTCGCCGGGATAACCCGTCATGACAAGGATATCCACCTCGGGGCAGGCTAAGATCGCCTTCTCAATCAATTCAAGGCCGTGGGTGCCGGGCATCTTCATATCGGTCACGAATACATCGTAGGGCGCGGCCTGAAGCAAGGTCAGCGCTTCGTCCCCCGTATGGGTGGTATCGATGTGGCAGCCGAACGCGTCGCGCACGACACGCTCAATCAAGGTTACGACGCTCTCCTGGTCGTCCGTTATGAGTATGCGGGCCTCCCGAAACCGCTCTGTCTCTGTCGCCAAGTTTCCAATGCTCCGATGCCCGCGCTAGGGGGCGTTCTACGCTGCCGACGGGTTCCCAACGTCGGCTACGTCCAAATCGGGGGTGGGTCAGGGAACCCGAATCACGGTGATATCCGGGGAGGCATCGCCCCGGACGTAACGTACCAATATCGACTTGCCCGAACCCGCCCGCTCCCCGGCGAGGCGCCGGAACGCTTCCACGGACGAAACGGGCATCTGGGCAACTTCCGTTATCCGGTCGCCCGCGGCGAGGCCTGCCTCTTCCGCCGGACTGCCGGCTTTGACCTCGGTCACCAGCAGTCCCCCTTCGGTCTCGGGCAGGTTCAACTGCTTTCGGATTTCCGGCCCAATTTCCTGGAGCTGCATGCCCAGCACGGGAGCTTCCTGTTGCGGCGACTCCGCAGCGCTCTTCCATTCTTCGAGCACGGTCTGTATCTCGATGCTCTCTTCCTTGCGCCAGATTTCGATCATCACGGTGTCGCCCGGGGGAATCGCGGAAATCTTTCGGATCAGCTCCGCGGCGTCCAGGATGGGCTCCCCATTCACCTTGCGGATGACGTCATACACCTGGATACCATCCCGAAAAGCGGGTGTGTCCGGTTGGACCTCCTCCACCACCGCGCCGAACTCGTCGGGTAGTCCGAGCACCTCGGACACACTGCCCTTCGCGTCGTCGATGTGCACCCCCAGGAATCCACGGGTCACTTTGCCGTCCGCAATCAGATCGGGGACGATATTCTTCACCTCGTTGACGGGGATGGCGAATCCAATGGAGTTTGCACCCCAGATGATGGCCATGTTGATGCCGATTACTTCGCCGTCGATATTGCACAGCGGGCCGCCGCTGTTGCCCAGATTGATCGCCGCATCGGTCTGGATCAGGTTCTGGAAGCGGATTCCCTGGGCTTGCAGCCCCCAGAGATTGTTCCGGCCCAGCGCACTGATGTGGCCGAATGAGAGGGAGCCTTCGAAGCCGCGGGGACTCCCCATGGCGATGGCAAATTGTCCCACCTTCAGCGCGCTGGAATCGCCCAGCCGCGCGAGCGTCAGCACTTCGTCGGTTTCAATCTTGATAACCGCCAGATCCGTGTCGGGATCGGTCCCCACCACTTTCGCTTCATAGCGCTTGCCGCTGGACAGGAGCACCTCGATCTTCGCGGCATCGGCTATGACGTGATTGTTGGTGACGATATGCCCTTCCGAATCGTAGATGAAGCCGCTTCCCGTTGCGCGGGGCGTCTCCTCCGGCTGGCCTTCGTCCTGCTCGGGCACCGGCAATCCAAAGAACTGGTGCAGTTCATCCAGACCCTGGTTGCCCGCTTCCACCACCGCGCCCTGCACCTCTATCGAGACGACACAGGGCCGGACCTCCTCATGCAAGCGCACGAAGCTGTCCTCAATCTCGCGCAGGATCGGGCTGCGCGCGCCGGCGGGCATGAGCGCAATGGCAATCACCACCACCCACGAGAGGGGCCGGGCCAATCGGAACATCAGTCGTTCTCCTCAAACATCGGATACGGCCAGGGGCCGGATGACCGCTTCCAGTTCGGAACGGACGACCGCCTGCACCGCGGAATCTTCTATTTTTGCCTCGCCCAGCCGCACGTAAAACGAGTCCCGCACTTGCCGGGCGTCCGTCACCACGTGGGAAGAGACGAAGTCCACTCCGTTCGCGGCGAACACACGGGCGATGTCGTAGAGTAAGCCGGTTCGGTCGCCGGTTTCAATATCGACCACGGTATCGCTGCGCGAGGCGGCGTTGTCGAAACGGATCCGGGTCTTCACCGGCACCCGGGACTGGTGCAGCGCAAAAAGGCGGTTGCGCGACTTTGCGACAAAGTCCTGGACGGAAACGCCATCCAGCAGGACCGACTTGAGCACCTCCCGAAAAGCCTGGATCTGCCGCTCCGTAAGGGGACGCCGGTTCGTAGCGTCGATCACGGTGAAACTGTCCACAACGTAGCCATCGGGCCCGGTAAATACCAGGGCACGCTGCACGTCGATCAATTGGGACGCAAAACATCCCGCGATATTGGCGAAGAGTCCGTGGCAATTCTGCGTGCAGACGACCACTTCGCTGGTGCCCGTTTCCTCATGGGTGAACCAGCGCACGGCCAGGCCGGCGCTTCGGGCCTCTTCGATGCACAACATGTGCTCGACAATTTGCTCTGGAGAAAAGGCGATGAAATAGCGCTCCCCGAGTTGCCGCAGGTGGGAGGTGACCGCGCCCTTCATGGCCTCCGGCGCACCGGCCTCCACCGCCCGCGCCTTGGGCATGGTCCAGTAGTCGTCCCCGACCTGGGCCCGGCCCAGCAGAATCTGCTCGGTCTTCAAATACAGCTTGGCCAGCAGCGCCCCCTTCCATTCGGTCCAGACGTTCGGGCCGACGGCGCTCAAGTCCGCGTAGGAAAGCACAAAAAGTGCGCGCATCCGGTCCGCGGTGCGCATGGTCTGGGCGAAGCTGCTGATGATATCCAGGTCGTCTATGTCGCGGTACATGGCAATGTGGTTCATGACCATGTGATGCTCCACGAGAAATACAATGCGCTCCGTGTCCTCCTCGGACAGCCCCATGCGCGCGCAAATGCTCCGCGCGATCCGCGCGCCTTCCTCCACGTGCTCCTCGCCACCCGCCTTGCCCAGATCGTGAAACAACACGGCAAGCACGAGGACATGGGGCTCGCGCATATGCTCAAGGGTAACCTGGAGCAGCCGCCCCACGGGGCCGGTCATCTCCGGAATCGCCGCGAGGGCCTCGACCGCCCGCAGGGTGTGCTCGTCCACGGGGTAGCTGTGGAAATCCTCATAGCGAATGACGCCGTCCACATCCTTAAACTCGGGGATGTAAGCCCCAAGCAGCCCCGTCTCCGAGGCCTGCCGAAGCGCCATGCCCGCCTGAATCGGGCGGCTGCAGAGCGCGACAAAGAATCGGCGCACGAGGTCGCTCTCGCGAAAGGCGTCGCCGACAAGGTGGAGGTTCTTCTTGACCATCTCGCGGGTGGCGTGGGCCAGAGGCACGCGATGGCGCCCGCACTCCCAGATCGCCTCCATCAGCCGGGGAGGATTCTCCGCAAACCACCGATGATCTTTTCCGCGCATGACCAGTTCGTCGCCCACCACATCCAGGTGGCCCCGCTCGGAGGATGCCTTGCCGCTTTCGGGGGGGGCGACAACGGTTATGCCCACGACGATCTGAAGAAGCTGGCGCAGAGAGCGCGCGGCGGTGTAGTAGTCCTGCATGAATCGGTCGATCGCCTGGCGGGACTCGCCGTAGCCAAAGGCCTTGGCCACATGCTTCTGGAGGTCAAAGTTGAGTTTGTTGTCGGCCTTGCCACTGTGGAAGTGCAGCTCGTTCCGGATGCGCCAGATGAAATCGAGCCCCTCCTGGAAATGGAGGTTGTCTTCCGGCATCAATTCACCCAGCTTCTCCAGATCATCCAGCGTGAGGGCGCCCCGATCAAGCCGGATGATCCAGGTCGCCACGTGAAAATCGCGCAGGCCGCCCACGTTGTCTTTGATGTCCGGCTCGGGATCGTACAGATCGGGCGCGCCCGTGCCGCGACCGGCACGCCGCACCCGCTTGCGGAGGTGCGCAAGAAGTTCAGACTTCTGCCGCTCCTGCACCTTAAGCACGCCCTTCTCCAGCTTGGCGAATAGCCCCGGATCGCCAAAGAGCAAGCGCGCGTGCATGTAGCTCGTGAGCACCTCCAGATCGGATCCCGCCAGGTTGACCGCGTCGCCCACTTCCTGCATCACGTAGCCCATCTTGAAGCCAACATCCCAGAACATGGGCACGAGATACTCGTTTAACTGCTGCACCGACTTATCCAGACGCCCCGCGTAAATCAGGCACAGGTCAATATCGGAACGGGGATTCAACTCGCCCCGGCCATAACCGCCCAGCGCGCACACGGCGATGCGACCCCGAAGCTTGTCCCCCCCCTTCACTTCGCTCAGGCCAAAGCGCACGATACCGCGCACCAGAAAGTCGGCCAGCGCCGTCAACTGGGTGATGATGTTCCGGCCGGAGGCCCCCTCGCGATGCTGCCCGCGGATTCGCTCGAACTCGTCCCGGTAATGGGTCTGAATCGTACGCAGACGCGCGCGCTTGTCGACGGCGTGATAGGCGGCGGGATCGTGCTCGGCCGCGCGGACGAGCTCGGAAAATGATAATGCCGATGTAAAATTCACTGAGGTGGTTGCTCTCTCTCCGTTTCCGACCTGGAAAAGGGCGGACCGGCCAGGGCCAGCGCGCCCCGGTCCAGCCAGCCGCGTTCGCCCGAGGCGATTTCTACCCGCGCCCAGGAGCCATACACTTGATCGATCAGCACCCGGTCCCCCGCCGCCAGTGTGGCGCGTACCGCGTCGGACGCATCGGGACCATAGCGCATGGGGGCTTCCTCCGAGACGACCACGGCGGACTGGATCGGTGGGCCAGGAATGGCCCAACCCGCCACGCAGAGGGTGGTAACAATCCAGAACGCGGCGGACGCGGTGCGGGATGTGGATGATTTTCGAGTTCTAACGATAAGTATACTCCACATCAACCACCAGATTGCCAGAAGACCCTTGCGCAGCGCGGCCTGCGACAGACCCGGCAGACGCGAAGGGCCAAGCCCCGCCAGTGAAAAGCCGTCGGGGCGCGAACGCTTGTTTGCCGTCTCCTGTATGACCCGCTCGAGATTTCGGCGGGCGGGCGAAAACTCGGGGCCGAGGCTCGCTGCCCGCTCGTAATTCAGCACGGCCCTGCCAAGATCGCCCCCATGGTAATAGGCATTGCCCAGATTGAAATAGAGCTCCGGGTTGCCGACGCCCGAATCGGCCAGGGTCTCGTAGGCCGAGATCGCGGTGGCGAAATCTCCCCCCATGTAGGCCGCGTCGCCCCGCGCCCGAAAATCTTCGTAGGCGTCGGCGCCAAAGGATAGCAGCACCACACACAGCATCGTCATGGCTTTGCCCCCGTTTCACGCGACGCGTCCTGCAGGGCCTCCAGTGCTTCCGCCAATCCCTCGATCACCCGTTCAAGATCCTCAAGCGCCAGGGCTTCTTTGCCATAGCGATGGTCACGGCAGGCCTCGATCGCCCGGACGATGGTGGTGACGTCCCCCGGCGCAAGCAGGTCCTCCAGGTCGCTGCGGACTTCCCCGAGGGCCCGCCCCGCGTGTCCGGCCGCCAGCCCCCGATGTAGCGCGCCGTTCAAGAGCCCATTCAGCGCCTCCACCGGCTCCGGATGGGCCGCCAGGGCCTGGAACTGGGCGGAAAGATGCCCCCGGCGGTGGCGGGACCAGCGCCACACCCTGGCCCGCCTCCACCGCCCTTCTTTCAGCATCAGGCACAGCCACACGATGGGAGGCAGAGAAACCAGCACGATCCAGAGCCCTGGGGAGTCTTGTATGATCGTCAAATCAAAGGCTTCGTCCGCCAGGGCGAAGCGACCGTTTTCCATCAACGCCGGTGCGCCGGTTCCGTCGGCACGGCCGCCGACAACCACGAGCGACTCCGCGGGACCTGATGCCTTCACGCTCACCGAAACGGGTGCCGTGCGGATGCTCTTGTACTGCCGGGTCGCCGGTGAGAAGTACGTGAGTGATACAGCGGGCACATTGAAACTGCCGGCCTTGAGAGGCATCAGGGAATAGCTGAATTGCTTGGAAAACTGCCCGGTGGGCGACTCGGGCGTGGGTGCGCGTTCTTCCCTTTGGTCCTCGACGGAGAACCACGGGGCCTCGGGGACCACGGGCGCCTCAAGGGTTCCCGGGTTGCCCGAACCCGCCACAGTCAGCACCAGCGTCACTGGTACACCCTGGATCAATTCGGATACGGGCAGGGCCTGCGCGATGGTGAACTCGCCCACCGCCCCGCGAAACGTCGAGGGAGGAGCCGGCAGTGGCTGCACACGAACCGTGATCGCGGGCGTATGCAGGTCGAGCTCCATGGAAGGATTGCCCGTCGCCGTATGACCCCGTACCGTCCCCTGCCACCGCCAAGGCCCGATCTGAAGTTCGCCGGCGACCGCGGGATAGATTCGCTGGCGGTGACGCGTCACGGCGTAGAGCGCGCCATCGATCACGATATTGTCTTTCTCGGTCACAAGTGAGCCGGCATAAAAGCCCTCCATGGAGGGCAGCTCGATGTTGCCGCTGCGGTACAATTGCTGAACCCTGAGACCGCGCACGCTCAGTTCCCGGTATTCAAGGGTCAGGTTGAGGGCTTCGCCAAGGTAGACCTCGCCCCGATCAATGCTACTGGTAATCTGAACCGCCTGTTCCAGGGTCGCGGGAGTCGACCGGGCGGCCTGCGGGGTATCCGCCGGTGCCGGAAAAGCAACGAACCAAAGTGCGGTGATGCCTATCCATCGGACCAGATTCACCACCAGTCTCCTCTCATCTTTACTTCAAAGCGCCGACCGCGGGCGTTCTTCTGCTCCGCCATGTCCTGCTCTTCCAGCGCACGCAGAATCCCTTCGATCGCGGCCATATCCGGCGGCGGGGCGGCGTCGCCAACACCAACGGTCCCACCCCGCTCCGTGGTCTCCTCCAAAGGCTCCGCTTCAACCTGAAGCTGCCGCGACGGCAATTCGGGGAGCGGGGAAGGCCGCTCTTCCGGCGCTTTCGTATCCCCATCGCCCGCTCCCTCTTCACCCGGCGAACCGGCGCCGCCCCCCTCGGCCCCGCCACGCTCCTGTCCGCTGCCGCCGCTGCCGCCACGCCCGGGCGGATCGTCCGCCCGCGCGATGCTCATAACCACCACCAATTCCCCTTGAGGCAAGGTCAAACCGCGAAACACCGCCCCCTGACCGCGCACGGCCTTCCCCGTGACACGGAGCGCCTCCACCGTGCGGTCGCCCTCCGTCAGGTCGATGTGGCACGCAAATTCAATCTCGCCCAGTTCCGTCACGTCGGACGCGGTAAACCCAAACGCATAACCTCCGCCCAGGTCCGCCACGGTCTCCTGTCCGAAGTGGGCCTCCAGTTCAATGTAGCTCTTCTCGGTGAACTGATTGCCCGGCACCTTCTCCAGCAGTTCTCCAAGTCCCGACAGCGACGCATCCAGATGCCGGGGCGCCCCATCCACCTGGCGCGCCTCAATGGCAAGCACGCGGACCGTTTCCGGCGACGCCGTCTCTGTGGTATCGTCCTGACCAAGGAGGGTCAGCATCGCCAGAAGCAAGTGCATACCTCTCATGGCGCGTCCTGCCCTCGTTCCACGCGCAATACGACCATTGCACCGTCCACCACGTCTACGGTGGCCCCGGGGATCTGCGTCGTCGCGCCCGCCACCTCACTGACCGGCTCGTTGCCATCCTCCGGACCTTCCTTGTCTTCCTCCTCGGGAGACGGCGGGGTCTGAAGCAGAAGTGCAAGCCGGTACCGCGCATAGTCGAGGCTCTTTGCGGCCCGCGCGTTGTCCGGCCAGGCCTCGGTCACGGCGGAGAGCGCCTCCACGGCGCGCTTCAAGTTCTCCACGCGCCCGTCGTAGTCTCTTTTCTCCTCCAGCACTCGGTCCACGTAAAGCAAACATGTCGCCGCGTTGTATGCGGCGCTCTCGGCGAGCCGTTCATCGGCGCCGCATCGCCCGAAGGTCCGGGCGGCGGATTCAAATCGCTCCGTCGCCTCGTCGAGCGCCCGAGACGCCAGAACCTGCTCACCCAGCGCGGCTTCAGCCCCGGCCATGGCGAAAATGAGGTCCACGGCTTCCGGATGCTCCACCCGGGCTTCACGGAAGCTGCGCAAGGCCTCGGCCGGTTGCCCGGTACGCTGGAGCGACGCGCCCCGCGAGAGCGATTCGTCCAACGCCCCCGAGCAGGCCGTCAACAGGCAGAGGGCCGGAAGTATTACGCTACACCAGCGCATGCACGGTCTCCCCGCTGGATTTCGCCTTCGCGGCGCGTCGGACTGCGCGCGGCATCCAGACAAGCCAGAAACCCTCGGCGGCGAAAAAGAACAACGCAAACGCCAGGGGCCAGCGATAGCGGTTCACTTCCCGGGGACGCCCAGCCTCCGACCCCACAATGCCCTCGAGGGCGGCCATCTCCCCCAGTATCACGTCCAGATCATCGCCGCTCAGCGTGCTGCGCACATAGAACCCGCCGCCCGCCAGCGCGATGGAACTCAGCGCGTCTTCGTTTAACGCGGACCAGTGGGTAACTTCGCGCACCGGCGCCGACTGGGCCCGCGCCATCCATTGGGGCAGCACCACTTCCGCACCGCCGGGATCGCCGATCCCCAATACGGCGATCCGGCTGAAGGACGCCAGGCGCCCCGCCACCGCGACGGCCTCGTTCTGCGACGACTCGCCATCGCTGATGAGAAGTATCATGCGATCATCCCGCGCCGCGCCGCTGCCCCGGCCCCGCTCGTCGTTGAAAAGGTCTTCGGCCTCCTCCAGTGCGGAGGCGATATCGGTACCTTCCTCCGTGAGCGTATCGGTGTTCACCGACTGGAGAACGGTCTTGAAATAGGCGTGGTCGCGCGTAAAGGGGCACTGGAGCACGGCCGCACCGGAAAATGCGATCAGTCCGAATCGATCGCCGGAACAGGCCTCCAGGAGCGCGGTGATCTTGGACTGGGCCCGGGCCAGACGGCTCGGTGCGGGATTTACCGCGTTCATGCTCTCGGACGTGTCCAGCAGCACCAGGATCTCCCGGCTGCCCCGTCGCGTTCCAGCATCACTTCCGCCCCAGCGCGGCTGAGCGATGGCAAGCAACAGGCAGGCGGCGCCGGCGATCACCAACAGATTCAGCGGCCTGCGCAATCCTGGGACATGGCCCGTTGCGAGACGCTCCAGCAGCGCATGCTCCGCGAATTGGGCCAGCCGGTCGCCGCGGCGATTCTCGAGCCAGGCCAGGGTCCACCAGAGCGCGGCGAGAAGAGCCATGCCCAAGGCAATTACCAGCGCAAGCGCACCGGGGCTAAGGGTGGTTGCGTTCATGGCAGCACCTCAAACCAGATCCGCCGCGAGAAGACCGCCGTTCCCAGCAGACACGCGCCAAGGAGAACCCAGGGCATGTGCGCTTCCTCGTACTCGTACAGGTCGCCCGCTTCGATCTCGGTCGGTTCGAGTTGATTGATCTCCTTGTAAGCCTGCTCCAACGAAACAAGGTCCGTCGCGCGAAAGTACGCGCCGCCGGTGGCCGAGGCGATGTTGCGCAAGGTCGCTTCATCCACCAGATTTCCCTGACTCCGGGCCTGCGCGGTCACGTTGCCCATGCGCTGCGCGTCCTCCACCGGACCAACCCCGAGCGTATAGATCTTGATCTTGTACTGGCCGGCAATCTGCGCCGCCGTCATGGGGTCCAGTTGAAATCGGTTGTTCACCCCGTCCGTCAGCAGCACAATCACCTTGGACTTGGCCTCGCTCTGACTGAGACGACGCGCCGCCAGGCCAATCGCCGATCCGATGGCGGTGCCGCTCTTGCTCGCATCGCGATCCGAAGCGGGTTCCACCCGGGCAACCTCGTGGGTCAGGATATCGTAGTCCAGGGTCAGGGGACACGCGGTCCAGGCGATACCCGCATAAAGAATAAGTCCCAAACGGTCCACGCCAAAGCGGTCTGACGGGGCGAGGCGTCGGCTTTCGATGAAATTGGCTACCGCGATCCTGGTGATATCGAGGCGGTTGGCCGGGGTCGTGCCGATCATGAAGTCGGAACTGGCCATACTGCTGGACACGTCCACGCAGAGCATGATATCGATCACGTCCGCGTGCTCGGAACGCTGCCGGAAACCGTTCAGGGGACCCGCCAGCGCCACCAGAAGCACGCACAACCCGCCACATCGAAGCAGGGGCGGAAGGAAACGCAGAAGCGAACGGCGCTCCTTGACCATCCAAGCCAGCCGTGCGCCGGTGGACATGCGCAGCGATGACGGGGCCTTCGCGCCCCACTCCGCCACCAGCAACGCCAGCGCCAGGGGAGCCAGCCAGAGCCAGTCGGGTTGCCGCAAGGTGTGAAAGGAAAACCAGTCCGCCATGGCCCTACGCCGCCCCCCGCAGGGCCTGCTCGGCACGCCTGGACGCCTCGTTTTCCAATGCCGCTATCAGGTTTCGAACCGCCCGAAGTTCCCTGGCCTGCCCTTCACGATCAGGAGAATACTGCGCGAACTTGACACGATCAAAGGCCCCGAGCATGTCGCGAATGCTCCCCGAATGGGCCGGGTCGAGCGGAAGCCCCGGCAGCGTCTCCGCCAGAAACTCCGGCGTCGACTGCCCGGCCACGGCCGGATCGAAACTCGTGCCGAGGTAGATGCGAAGCAGTTGGGACAGCGCGACATAAAACGCATCGCAGGAAATCACACCTGACTGAAGCGCCTGCTCCAGAGCGGCGAGTTCGGCTTCCGCCACTTCAACGGGCGTGGGCACAGGACGTGCATTCCAGCGGCGTAAACCGCGTGTTGCGAAGACCACCAGCAGCGCCGCAACGAGAACTATGATCGCTCCCAGGCCGACAGCACGACCCCGACCGCTGGAGCCCAAATGCTCCAAATCGGCCAACGTGTACAACGCCGCCGGCGCGGACACCTCGGCTTTCTCTTCAGGCGTGAGCGTACGGACCACCAACGCAAGAGGCTCCACCACGGCCACTTCGGCACCGTTGGCCATCACGCGGGTCGCGGGCAAGGTGTAACTCATCACGATGCTCGGCGTGAGCGTAAAGGCCTGCACAAGCTGTTTCCGCCCGTCGGGGAGGGATATTTCCGAAGACTCGCCCGTGGTCACCCGCAATCCCGGCAAGGACTCCCCCCACGGCTCCACTGCCAGCACCGCATCGGCCGGCGCGTCCACAATCACGCGATAATGCGCCACGCGGTGAAAGGGAATCTCCGCCGCGTCAAGCTCCGCACGGGCCGACACCGGAACATCCGCCCCGGCGACGAGTAATGCGGCTATGAGAAGGCAGGTGGAGATCATGGGTGCTGTTTCATATTCACTTTCTGTCATTCAGAGACTTGGAAGGTCCAGAAGAGGTCATTCATCACAGAGAACCCTCCGTGAAGTTCCGTGTACTTCCGTGGTCAATCTTCTTTTATTGACCACGGAAGGGCACGGAATTCCACGGAAACAAACATGTTCAATACGCTGCAGGAAGACCCATTCGTGTACATCAAAGGTAACTGGATATTCGCGTGCATTCGCGTTCATTCGCGGTTCAAATCTCCTCCACCTTCTCCATCAAAAAATTTGCGCTAATTTGCGTAAATTTGCGGTTCAGAACTTTCTGGGTTGTGGCCAGCGGCTGCTCCAGGTAATCCATGGTCAACTAAGTCCTCTTCAAAACGTCTTTCACGCCAGCAGCCGCCGCTCGCGCATCCTGAAAAAGCGGTGCAGTGCGTCGATATAGCCCGTGTCCGTCCGCACCTCGATCAAATCCACACGGGTACGTTTGAGCACCGAAGCCCGGTGACCTCTCCGCCGTTCGCCGTCCTCCTCATAGGCCTCCCGAAGATTGCGGCTGCCCGTATCCACCACCGCCTCCACGCCGGTCTCGCAATCCCGTACCGAAATCACGCCCACATTCGGAAGAATAAACTCCCGAGGATCGTCCACCGCCACGGCAATGGTGTCATGCTTGCGCCGGGTGATACGCAGCGCGGGCTCGTACTGCGCCGCCATGAAATCGGACACGATAAACACGATCGCATGGCGCGCCACCACCTGATTGAGGTGGTCCAGCGCCCCGGCCAGATTGGTGCCCGTCCCCCGGGGCTCGAAACACAGCAACTCGCGAATAACGCGAAGCACATGCTTGCGGCCCTTGGCCGGGCGCACGAATAGCTCCACCTCTTCCGTGAATATCAACAGGCCCACCTTGTCGTTGTTCTTAATCGCCGAATAGGCCAGGACCGCGCACAGCTCCGCGCACAACTCGCTCTTGAGGCGCGAACGGCTGCCAAAGCGCCCCGACGCGCTGCCGTCCACCACCAGCATCACCGTCTGCTCCCGCTCTTCCGTCATCACCTTGATATGGGGTTGCCCCGTGCGCGCCGTCACGTTCCAGTCGATGGACCGCACATCGTCGCCGGGGACATACTCGCGGACTTCCTTAAAGACCATCCCCTGCCCCTTGAAGACGCTTTCATACTGACCGGCCAGCAGTTCATTCACGACGCGGCGCGTGCGAATGTGCATCCGCTGTATCTGCTGCATGACTTCGGCGGGTATCATGGGTGCGGGCTCCGGAAAGTGCCCAATTTCAGGGCACTGGTACCGTTTCGAGAATCTTCTTAATCAGGAGCTCCGGCGTGATATTCTCCGCCTCGGCCTCGTAGCTTTCCTTCACGCGATGGCGCAGGACATCCATCGCAATCTGCTTGACGTCGTGAGGAAACACATTCCCCTCGCCCTGAAGAAAGGCCAGCGCCCGCGCCCCCTGCTGGAGAAAAAGCGTGGCGCGGGGAGACGCCCCATACTCGATCAGATGGCTCATCTTGAGCCCAAAGGCCTCTGGTTGCCGCGTTGCATGGACCAGGTCAACGATATAATCCTTCACCTTGGTGTCCACGTAGATCTCATTGACCAGGGCGCGGGCATCCAGCAGTTCCTGCCGGGTTACCACCGCTTCCACTTTCCGCCGGCCCAGCAGATCCACCCGATCCATGATGGTCCGCTCTTCCTCCCGCGAAGGGTAGGTTATTTTCACTTTCAGCATGAACCGGTCGACTTGCGCCTCCGGCAGCGGATAGGTGCCCTCGTGCTCCAGTGGATTCTGCGTTGCAAGCACCATGAAGGGCTCCTGCATCATGTACGTCTCGTCCCCGATGGTCACCTGCCGCTCCTGCATGACCTCCAGCAGGGCGCTCTGCACTTTGGCCGGGGCGCGGTTGATTTCGTCCGCCAGGATAATGTTGCTGAAAATGGGCCCCTTCTTCACCGTAAACTCGCCGGACTTGGGATTGTAAACCTGGGTGCCCACGAGATCCGCCGGGAGCAGATCGGGGGTAAACTGAATCCGCTTGAAGCCGCAGGCGATCGCCTGGGCCAGCGTGGTTACCGCCGTCGTCTTGGCCAGCCCCGGAACCCCCTCAAGCAGAATGTGTCCATTGGAGAGCAAGCCCACCAGCATGCGATCCACCATGTAGTGCTGGCCAACAAGCACTTCCCCCATGGCGCGACGCAAGCGGGAAACCAACTGCGACTCCTGGGCGACACGGCGCCTCACCTGTTCCACCTGGCTTGCCATTACTACTGCTCCACTGCGTGCACTATCAGGTCTCGGGCCGGACGGCCCCAATCGCGATCGGGCGACCGCGCGCCATCGAAGGCGGCGTCTGCCCAATAATCTAGCAGGTAATCTATTGTGAACCCAAGCATTTCCGCGCCAGATTGATTGCGCAATTTTCGTGATTATGTTACCATGCCTTCGGGATTAGCGAGACATTCGAGGCCGGGCCAATAGTCTCCATCATCCGATGCCAAGCCGCATACGTCAAACAGTTAATGAGGTGATGCTTTTGCCATCCGACAAGAACCGAATCACCAAGATTCTGATTGTGGACGACATGCCGGAAAACGCCATGGTGCTCCGCAGCTTTCTCGCGCCCATGGGCTATCACATCGACGCCGTCACGCGGGGCGAAGACGCACTCACCATGGTGGAGAAGAATCCACCCGACGTCATCCTCCTCGATATCATGATGCCAGGCATGAACGGCTTCGAAGTCTGCCGCCGCCTCAAGCAGGATCCGGAAACCCAGCACATCCCCGTGGTGATCATCACCGGCATGTCCGACAAGGAAACCAACATCGAAGCCGTTAAATCCGGCGCCGACGATTTCCTGATCAAGCCTTTCGACCGAATTCTCCTGGAGGCCCGGATCAAGACCTCCTCAAAGACGAAACTGCTCCACGACCGCCTGATCGAGTATAAGCGCGAGTTGGAGCACAAAGTCGTCGAGCGCACCGAGCAGGTCGTGCTCACGCAACAGGTCACCGTCTTCTCCCTGGCCAAGCTGGCCGAATCGCGCGACAACGAAACCGGCGATCACCTCGAACGCATGCGGTCCTACGCCCGCGAACTTTGCGAGGAGGTCGTACGGCTCCCGAAGTACAGCGACACCTATGGACCGGCTTTTGTCGATGAGATCTACAAGTCCACCCCGCTACACGATATCGGCAAAGTCGGCATCCCCGATCGGATTCTCCTGAAGCCGGGCAAACTCACCGACGACGAGTTCGAGATCATGAAGCAGCACAGCATGATCGGCGGAGACACCCTCAAGGCGGCGGATATCGAAGCCGGTCGCGACTCCTTCCTGGCCACCGGCCGGGATATTGCCTATTACCACCATGAAAAATGGAACGGCACGGGCTACCCCTTCAAGCTCTCCGGCGAAGATATCCCCCTCTGCGCGCGCATTGCGGCCCTCGCCGACGTCTATGACGCCCTGTCGTCGCGGCGTCCCTACAAAGAGCCCTTCAGCCACGAGAAATCCAAAGGAATCATTCTCGAGGGCCGCGAAAGCCATTTCGACCCAGACATCGTGGACGCCTTCCTGGCCAAGGAACAGCGCTTCATCGAAATCCGGGAACACTTCCAGGGAGAAGGTCGTCTGGCGCCCATACAGGAACTTGCCAGCGCCCTCGACTGAACCGGCGTGCTCATGGGGCCTCGGCGGCCCCCGCAACGAGCAGACACCGGAGCGCGTCCCGCCGCAGAAACGGCGCCTCCGGACCCAGCCCGCTTTCCACCACCCAGTCCAGGATGGCCGATGCCGTCAACGCCGTTGCGCCTTCCGTACGCAGCACTTCCCAAGCCCCGAGTCCGTCGGACGTCGCGCCGGGCAGCGTGTTGAGCCACCAGTCGATCCACGGCTCCCCCCCTTCCCCCAATCCGGCTTGATTCAGCTTACGGAAACGTATCCGGGAATAAATCTCCTCCCGCCTGTCCGACCAGAGTTCCGGCTCCGCAACCTCGATCACCGCCGCCATGCGCCGACCGGATTCGAGCCCGAGGTACTGGACCCGCAATGTATCCAGTGGCGCCGCCTCCGCGGGGAGCGCGCCCGAAAGTGCTCCACCCACGCGCGGCTCGCGAGCAAGATAGTCGGCGCTGAGCGATAGCGCCGGCCAGACCGCCTGGAGGTAGTCGCGCTGCCCATCGGCGGGAAGGGAGACCATGTGACGCCAGCACGCCGCCAGGAGCCAGGCCGCGCTCGCCGGATCGGCATTCCCCCAGGGCGAAGCCGACGTGCCGTCCCGGTAAATTGCGCGCGGCAGTGAACCCGCGGGGGTGTCCGTACCCCGCTCAGTACGAATTGTTTCAACATGAACCGCGAGGGCCCGTGCGGCGTCATCGTGACGGCCCAGCGCATCCAGAGCGGCGGAGGCCCAGGCCGTATCCACCACATCACAAAGGGTCGCCGCGCCGGAAAGGGCCGGGGCGCGGACGGCGGCTCCCGAGGTCGGATCCAGGCAGAGGCTCAGATTCAATCGGGCCCGGATCGCGGCGGGATCGGTGCGGGTCACGGTTTCCGGTGCGCCCGCCCAGTATCCGCTGAGTTCCGATGGCGACGCGATCAGTTCTTCCACGCTCCGCTTCAGACCTTCGGTGAACGCAGCGCGCAACCCCTCACGCGTGTCTGACGCGCCAAGAAGCACGGCGAACTCCCGGGTAGCCTCCGAGGCCGTCCCGGCCACTTCCGTGACGCCGGTTTCGACGCCCCAGGCCCGCCTGCTCACGGGACGCGGACTGCCCGCTGCGGTCTCCTCGGGTGATGAAGTCGAGTCCCACTCCAGTCCGTGGGCTTCATGAAGGGTTTTCGCGCCAATGTACACCCCCGGACCAAACTCAACATCGGTCCCCCGCGCCATCCAATCCCGTGCCGCATTGACATAATCCCGACCGGCGCGGGCCGGACGAAAGTGCTCCAGAATGCCGGGGCGCGCTTCGAATAGCGAGACACCGCGATTCAGCCTGCGGACTTCCGGCTGAAACGACGCAAACCCGCGCGGGCGCAGGTCCAGTGGCTCAACCGACTGTGCCCAGAAGCAGGGAGTATCGGGGGCGAAGCCGTGCAGTCGCAAGAGCACCAGGACGAGATCGGTGCCGGGAACGACGGCAACGATCTGCTCGGCCGAGCGCTCACCGCCAACCTCGCTGTAACGCGTCACGAGAACGAGGGAATCAGGAGCCAGATACTCCTGCTCGATACGCCACCCATTGGTGTGGAAGCGCTCCGGGCGCTCGAGGCTGCCGATCACCCAATGCGCGCCCGATGCGCCCAGGTGCTGGCCCGCGCCAGGACCCGGCCAGGAAAAGTGGGTGAGGACGCCCGCCCCATCGAGGGCGACTGTAATTCGGCCGTTGCCGGTGACGTGTTGAACGCCCGTATCGCCGTAACTTGAGAGCGCGCCACAGAGCGCGATCAGCCCCGCAAGCCCCGCCCGATTCACGGAACCAGTTCCGCACCGAGCGCAATCCAACCCTCGCCCATGATCTCGCCGCCTTCGGAGCCGGCGTGTAACTGGAGTGTACCCCAATCGGCAAAGGCGTCCACGTGGGGCAAGATATCGGCCTTCACATCGTCCGCGCCGTAGCCCGGCAACATTCCATCCGACGCCGCCCGGATCAGGACATCGCCAATAAGAGCCGTGAAGGGCTTCCAGCGCAAATTGAACGCCGCCACGCCGGCCTCGGGCTCCCGGCGCGCCGTGGCAAGCAAGGCGGGCATTCGCTGCTCGTGGCTGGACAGAAAGGTTGTGCCTTCCCGCTCCGCCAGGGCCCACGCGCGAGCGTCCCCCTGCACGGGAATGAGCCATCCGGGAGTCTCGTCCCAGCGATGCTCCTGACGGGTCGCCGGAACGCGATCAAGGAGGGTCGGTGGCGCGATCACCCGCCCGGCCCAAATGGATTCGACAACGGGAACATCCTCGCGAAAATTCGCGTCGGCAAGGCCCACAGCCCACTCGTCCACCGGTGAAGCCCCCAGATCCAGCGGGCAGTAGGCCGCCCACCAGGCACCCACCAGAGCTCTGATCGTCTGGATCGTCTCGGGATGGAGTCGCGATTCAACCCAGGACAGCCCCGCCAACGCGACGGCGGTCGCGGGCGCGCCCCGATGGGCGTTATAGGTTACCACGGCTTCGGGCCAGCCCGCCGCGTAGCGCAATTTCGCCTCGGGCGCCGCGGGCGCCTTGATGTTGAACAGAACCGGGAGTTGCTCGGCGATGGCGACCTCTGCAATTCCGGGATAGGCGCCATCCCAGGAAAGGCGAAGGGCATCCGTCGGTACGCCCCCTTTCGCCACGGGTTTCCCCTCCGCAACGATCTTGTCGAGATAGGTCTGTGAGGATGCCACCAGGAGGAATCCGCCGTGCCAGGCGCTCGCGTAGTCCCGCCAGAAATCGTCGTCATCCGGTCGGCGCAGGGGCGAACCGAACCAGGCCAGGGTGCGCAGTGCGACACCCGGGCGCAAGGTAAGGCACCAGCCCTCGTCATTGCCGGACAGGAACAGGCTCCGCCCCAGCCAGAGTCGTACGCGGCCGGGCGTGGGCCGGACACCCGTCATGCGTCGCACGCCCAGGGGCACGGCCTGATGCAACGCGGGCGATGCCCGGCGCATGGCCGCGCTCGTGTTGAGGTCATTCCACTGGGCAAACAGCGTGGGAAGATCGGCTATCTCCGCCCGCCACGTGGCGCTCTCGAGCTGGTAACCCGCGTCGGGCGACTGAACCATCCGGCGATCCACGGTCACCAGAACGAGGGCGAGAACCGCGAAGGCCAGGAGCGCCAGGGCGCGGCGCATCCGGATACCTCGGGCGGTGGACATCGTCGTATTTTCTGCGCGCGCGATCTCGGTCATGGGCAGGATCAGTCCGTACCCCAGATGGCGTCTTTGGCGTGGGTCCGGCGCTCTTCCGCGGCGTTGATCTCCCGGGCCATTTCTTCTTTCAACGCCAGGTAGGACTCGCGCGTGGTGGCCGAGGCAATCTGCGCCTCAAAATCGAAGCGCAGGGCCGCAATCTGCGCATCGTACCTGCTGTCGATTTCGGCGAGTGCCGACTTCTCCTCTTCGTTGAGCTTTCGCGTGGGGCCCGAAGCCGCTTCGAGGCGTTCCATGGCGAGTTCATAGGCGGTTTTCATGTTCGATTTCCTTCAGGCGTGCGCCGCGGGGAGTCACAGAGAAAATTCGTCGTCCAGTACGGCGCTGATGAAGCGCTCGACGGAAATGGGGAAATAGCGGTTGTCCGGCGAGATCAGAACGCCGGTCGTGATGTCTTCGCGGCGTTCCAGTTCGTCCAGGCAGGTCGAGAGCAGGTCGTCCACCGCTTCGTTGCCGTGGGCGATCTCCAGATACTCGGATTTGCATTCCATGGGCTTGCGCGGGAATCCCATATACCCGAAAATACGACCGGACAGGGCCATATCCACGTTGTCACTGCCGAAAATGTCTTGGTAGCTCGGCGAATAGTGGGACGGACGGATCAGAAACTGGGGCGACACTTGAACTTTGCCGGTCACCTTGGTGGTCTCGTAACCGGATTCAAAAGACGGTCCCAGGCAGATGTAGGGCAGCTCGTGATAACCACGGACTATTCCGTAGGTCGGCTTGCGTACAATGACCGTGCCTCGGAATATGCGGCGCATTTCTTCGGGCGTGAGACTCATGATGACGATAGATTTCGGTTGGGGCCAGGAGCTTGTAAGTCGGTGTGGCGCGGGTTCATGCGTTATGCCGCCGCAGGCTCCTAGCTTAGCGAATCCGGTCTGGCAGCGCAACTATCCCGCACTCGATCACCCGGAGGGCCGAACCGTCCGGGTGAACCTGATAAACCACCGCCAGACGCTCCCCGGCAGTCAATACATCCCAATAGGGTTTGGGAATGCTCCACTCCGCCGGAAGCACTTTCTCCCCCGACACCGCGACCTCAAGCCCCACGAGGCCCCCGCCTTCCGCCAACGGCGTCGTGTAGACGATGGCCCCCTCACCACGCACCACCGGCTGGAGCGCATAGGGATCCAGACGGGCGCGCCGTACCGCGAGCTGGCTCAGCAGGACGGCGGAAAGGAGAAAGCCTGCAATTACAAACATGGCCTGGCGGCGGCTCATCCGACCGACGGGCCTACCCTGACGCATCCAGGGCGTCTGCCGCCGGGGTGGCGTCACTGGTCGCTCGGCATTTCGATGGTATTTTACGGTCAAAAGCGTACTCCCGGAAGCTGCCCGTGTCTTCGCCGCAGCATAGCGCGTTTCAGGGACATCGCGCCACTGACCGCGCTCGGAACGTTCATTGACGCGTGTGCACCGCGTCGGGGGGTTGACTCGGGAGCGACCTTTGTAGGACCATGCGCCCTTCACCAAGGGCGGGAGCCTGGGAGGAGCAAGAGCATTATGAATATATTTATCGCCGGCGGGGGACGGGTGGGCTTCCATCTGGCGCGATTGCTGAGTTCGGAGCATCAGGACGTCACGGTAATCGAGCAGAACCCGGACATGATAGAGCAGATAGACTATGCATTGGACGTCAGCACCGCCACCGGCGACGGTTCCTCCGTGCTGCTCCTGCAGTCGCTCAACGTGGGCAGCGCCGATCTATTCGTCGCCAGTATGGGCAACGACGAGAAAAACCTCATCGCGGCGGCCACCGCCAAAGGACTGGGAGCCAAAAAGGTCGTGGCACGGGTGGACAATCCCATGTACATGGAGTCCAACATCCTCTATGAGACCGTACTGGGCATCGACTATATTTTGAGCCCGGACGCCCTGGCCGCCTTGGAAATCGCCAACTACATCGAACATCCCGGCATCGTCTCCTCACTCGAATTTGGCCGCGGCCGGGCGCAGATGCTCCAATTGCGGGCCGCCAAATCGCCCACCACAGACGGCAGAACTCTCAAAGACGTCATCAAACCGGGCAGCGGGGTGCTGCTCGGGGTGATCGAGCGCGACGGAGTCTGCATCATCCCCCACGGCGATTCGGTGGTGCTGCCCGGCGATCTGGTGACACTGATCGGCAATCACGAAGCCCTCCGCCAGATTCAGAAGCTCTTTCACGGCGAAGAGATCAAGCCCCAGCGCGTGGCGATCATGGGCGGCGGCACGATCGGACTGCGCCTCGCCCAGGCCCTCGAAGGAAAGATGAAAACCGTGAAGGTCTTCGAGCGCAATGAAGAACGCTCCTCTCGCCTCGCCGAGAAACTGGGCAAGGCCAAAGTGGTCTGTCGAGACGCTACCTCGCGGGTCTCCCTGGAGCAGGAACATGTGGACACCATGGATTTGTTTGTGGCGGCGACGGGCGACGATGAGCGCAACATCATGGCGGCGGTGCTGGCGAAGGAGGTGGGCGCCAAGTCGGTCGCGGCCATTGTCCACCAGCCCGACTTTGCCCCCCTGGTAAAGCGCCTGGGTATTGACCTCGCCGTTACGCCGCGTGCCTCGATCGCCGACCGAATTCTGAAAATGATGTTCCGGGGCGACGTAACGTCCCTGGCGATTCTCGGCGATGGCCAGGTCGAAATCCTTGAACTGGGCATCAAAGAAGGCTCCCCCGCGCTGGGCAGCGAAATCAAAGATCTGCGCATGCCCCGGGGCGCCCTGATCGGCACCATCGTGCGTGGCGACAAGGTCTTGATCCCCAGCGGCAACGACACCTTGCTGGCGGGCGACTCGGTAGTCCTGATTGTGGCAGCGAAAACCCTCGACGCCGTCCGAAAAGTACTGCTGAAACGACCGTGAATCACCGGATCGTAGCCCGCTATCTCGGCCACCTGTCCCTCTTCCTCGGCCTCACCATGTTGCCGTCCATCCTGTGTGCGGCCGTGATGGCGGACTGGGAGTCCCTCGTCGCGCTGGTCGAGTCGGCCTCAGTCTCCGCCCTCGTCGGCCTCGCCCTGGTCGTCACCGGACGCGGTGCCCGGGACCAGATGTTTCAGCGCGAAGGGCTGGCCCTGGTGGGTATCGGCTGGCTGATGGCCGCAGGCCTGAGCGCATGCCCCTTCGTCTTCTCCGGTGTGCTGGGACCCGCCGACGCCTATTTCGAAGCCATGTCGGGCCTCACCACGACGGGCTCCACCGTCCTGCCGGACATCGAGCGCGTGCCGGATGGGATACTCTTCTGGCGCGCTTTCACGCATTGGCTCGGCGGCATGGGAATCGTCGTGCTCTTTATCGCCGTGCTGCCCTACATGGGCGCAGGCGGCAAGCAGATGTTCAAGACGGAATCGCCCGGCCCCGATCCACGGGGGCTGAGTCCGCGAATCCGAGATACCGCCTCCGCCCTCTGGAAAATCTACGTCGGGATGACGGTCGTGCTGACGGTACTCCTGATGGCGGCGGGGATGAACCTCTTCGACGCGCTCACCCACACGTTCAGCACCCTGGCCACGGGGGGCTTCAGCACGCGCAATGCGAGCATCGCGGCCTTCGACAGTATCACCATCGAAATCATCATCATTGTTTTCATGGCCCTGGCCGGCGCAAACTTCGGCATCTACTTCGCCATGCTGAAGGGAGACTGGTGGGCACCCTGGAAAAACACGGAGTTCAAAGCCTACTTCCTCGTCCTCGCCCTCGTGTCCATCATGATCACCGTCAACCTCCTCGGATTTCAGGGGAGCGTCGGGCTGGACGGCCCGGAGCCCCCGCCCGAGTACTCGCCGGCGGATGCGGCCCGCCACGCCACCTTTCTTACCGTCTCTCTGATGACTACCACGGGCTTCGGAACGGAGGACTTCGACTATTGGCCCTACTTCTCCCGCACGCTCCTCCTCGTGATCATGTTCATCGGCGGATGCGCCGGATCCACGGGGGGCGGGATAAAAGTGGTGCGCTTCATCATCCTCTTTAAGATGGCCTACTGGCGCGTGGAGAGCACGTTCCGCCCCAAGACCGTGCGACCGATCCGGGTCAATGGCCAGATTGTCGATGCCCAGATGCAACAGACGGTGTACGCCTTTTTCTTCCTCAACATGGTCATCGTCGCCGCCGGAACGCTCTATATGTCCCTTCTCGGCCTCCCCTTTCAGTCCGCGACGACCGCCGTCATTACGACCCTGAACAATGTCGGACCGGGACTCGAACATCTGGGCGCCATCGAGAGTTTCGCCGTGGTCCCCACCCAGGGAAAACTGTTCCTGTCGATCTGCATGGCCGCGGGACGGCTGGAACTGTTTTGCATCGGCGTGCTCCTCCTGCCCGCCTTCTGGAAACACGCCTGAAAGGGCGCGTCAGTGCTCGTCGGATTTCCCGGCCAGGCGCACGTTGTGGGCATAGCCCGAAAGCTTTTCCCGCAAAATCTTGCGGCCGCGATAAAGGCGCGACATCACCGTGCCGATGGGACAGCCCATAAAATCGGCGATCTCCTTGTACGACTTCTCTTCCAGATCGGCCATGATGACGGCATTCCGGAAATCGTCCGGCAATTCCTCCACCGCCAGGCGGACCTCGTCGTCCAGGAGTTCCATCATGTTGTGGAGGCGATCCTGCTCACCGGTGGGCAGGGCGGCGGGCTCGGCGGCTTCGGTGCCGGTCAGTTCTACCGAGAGGGGGGTGCGGGAGCGCTTGCGGTACTCGTTGATGAAGGTATTCCGGAGAATGGTCAGGAGCCACGCCTTGATGTAGGTCCCTTCCTTGAACTTTTCATGAAATCGAAGCGCCTTAACAAGGGTATTCTGGGTCAAGTCTTCGGCATCGGCGGAATTTCGGGTCAATCGCAGCGCGACGGCGTGGAGCATGTCCATATGCTCCAACACTTGCTCTTCGAATTCTTTTGAGCGCTGCACCAAACGATTTCCACCGGTCAAGGGGGGATTCCCAAGCTCCGCCCTGGCCCGTTCCGGTAAACCCGGCCCACACCCTGGCGGCCCCATCCACCTCGTCGAAAGATAGTATCAAGAAGATTGTTGACGATTCAAAGACCCGAACTCCGACTGAACAGATATGCTCAATACGCCCCGCGCCACCGAGAGCACCTGGAACCGCCCCTGTACCGGGCATGATAGCCGGATCCGGTTTTCACGAGCAAGAACCTACAGGGCCAAATCTTCCATCGCCAGAATTCGACCCCGCAGGCGCGCCCAACCCGCCTGCTCCAAGTTCGGATCCTCGGCCAGAATGGCCTCGGCACGGCGCCGGGTTCGATCCAGCAGGCGGCCATCGGTGGCCCAGACGGCGGCATGGGGATCGTCGAACCCCGCCTGCCGATACCCGGTCACTTCGCCGGGGCCGCGAAGCCGGAGGTCGGCCTCGGCCAGGTCAAAACCGCTACTGGTTTCACAAAAGATGCGGATTCGTTCCCGTCCCTCCGGCGTGGCGGGTTTGCCCATCAGAAAACAATACGACTGTTCGTGGCCGCGCCCGACCCGGCCACGCAACTGGTGGAGCTGGGTCAAGCCGAATTGTGAGGCGTTCTCGATGACCATGGTGGTGGCGTTGGGCACGTCGATGCCCACTTCGATGACCGTGGTACTGAAGAGTACGTCGATCTCCCCGGCGGCAAAGCGCTTCATGATGGCGTCCTTATCGCCTGGGTCCAGGCGCCCGTGAAGAAAACCGGTCCGAACGCCCGCCAGCGGACCCTGGGAGAGATCCGCAAAGTGCTCTTCAACCGCTATACTATCCTGGCGCAGTTCCGAAGCTTCGACCAGAGGGCAAACGACGAAACTCTGGAAACCCCGCTCGGCCTGCCGGGCGAGGTAGGCATAGCAGTCCAGCGCTTTGTTCTCTGTTATATAGCGCGTTTTGACGGGGCTGCGCCCGGGAGGCAGACTCTCGATGACGGAGAGGTCCATGCCGCCATAAAGGGTCATGGCGAGACTGCGGGGTATGGGCGTGGCGGTCATGTGGAGCAAGTCGGGGCTGGCGCCCTTGGCCGCGAGGGCCTCGCGCTGCTGCACCCCGAAGCGGTGTTGCTCGTCGATGATAACGAGCCCGAGTCGTGCGAATTCCGTCTTCTGTTGAAACAGGGCCTGGGTTCCCACTACCAATTGGACCGCGCCGGCGGCGATGCCTCGGCGGACGACACCCGCACCGCGAAGTGAGCCGGTGAGCAGTTCGACCCGCACGTCCAACGGTTCAAAGAGCCTCAGAAAATTCTGGTACTGCTGTTCGGCCAACAATTCGGTCGGCGCCATGAAGGCGACCTGGTAGCCGCCATCGAGGGCGGCGGCCACGGCGTGGGCGGCCACCACCGTTTTCCCACACCCCACATCGCCCTGGATGAGACGCACCATGGGCCTGGGCTCGGCCAGGTCGCGAACAATCTCGGAAATACAGCGGTCCTGCGCGTCGGTTAGCCTGAAGGGAAGTTGGCCGTGCAGGGCCTTAAGGAGTCTGCCGTTAATCGTGTGAGAGATTCCCGACGCGACCCGCCGCTGGCTTCGCTTGCGCAGCACCCCAAGCTGGATGATCAGCAGCGACTCGAAAACCAGCCGGGCCCGGGCGGATTCCGCCGCCTCCAGGGAGGGGGGAAAGTGTACTTCGCGAAGGCAGTCGGTCAGCGCGCCCAGGCCCTCCGCTTCGCGCACGGTGTCGGGCAGGGTCTCGGGCAGGCCGCCGTCGGCCAGGGATAGCACATCTTGAATCCAACCGCGCAGGAGCCGCTGGGTAAGCTTCTCGGTGAGTCGATAAATGGGCACAATCCGCCCCGTGTGCGTGCCGGAACTCCCGTCGTCCTCGATGATTTCATACTCGGGCCCCTTCAGCGCGAGGCCCTGGTATTCCTCGACGACGCCGAAGAATACCCCGGTCACTCCGGGGCGCAGGGTCGAAGTGGCCAGGTAGCCTCGCCCAAAAAAAGTGGCTTTAATCGTCCCCGACTCGTCCTCCAGAGTCACGACGGCCATGGAACCGCCGGCGCGCATGCGGATATTCTTCGCCGACGCGACGCGCGCCTGAATAGTTACCGTCTCCCCTTTTGCGGCACGGGCGATGGGCGTGATCGTTCGCCGGTCCTGGTAGGTGCGTGGAAAATGATACAGCAGATCGCGCAGGGTGACGATACCGATCCCCTGAAGTTGCTCCACGCGTTTGGGCCCCGCGCCGGGCAGGACGGAAATCGGACTGTCGAGGGTTCGGGGAGCAAGGGTCATCGTAGTCGGGCTGCCGTTCGGGAATTATGGGTGTCGAGTGCCCCATGATGGCATGATCAAATTCGCCGGGGCAAGGCGGCGACGGGGATGGACTCGCGCGGGCCCGTCCCCGCGGAGTTCCCTTGCGGGCCGGGCCGGGGCTGTGCTACAACCCAGCGGCGGCACCGGGCCGCTGCTTCGTCTCCCACCCGAGGGTCTCCCATTCATGACTGGCTCCCCCAAAGCGCCCCGCGGCCCGTGGGCTTTTGTGGCTGTCTTCACGCTTTGCACCGTCGGGCTGCTGGGCAGCTACCGCTATGCCATCGACACCGTGGCGAACGACTGGTATTTGTTCGCGGTGGCGCGCCATACCGCCTGGATCTTAGACTTCGTCGGTGACGAAGCCGTGATGGAAAAATACCGGGCGGAGAACCTGAGCCCCTGGGAGTCCTGGCGCGCCCGCGCATTGCCCCGCCCCCGCGACGGTGAAAACGGCCCCCGCGTAAACTTTACATGGAGTCCCGGCGCTTCTTTCACGTTCATCGTAGTACCCTCGTGCGGTGCGATCGAAGTAATGGCCATTTTCTGTGCCGCCGTGATGGCCTTTCCCGCGACGTGGCGACATCGCGCCTGGGGCGTTGCGCTTGGACTGCCGCTGATGTATCTGGTGAACATCGCCCGTCTCGCGTGCCTCGCCTGCCTGGGCGCCCTGGACAAGAGCGGCGAATGGTTCAACTTCGTGCACGAGTACGTGTGGCAGGCGGGCTATGTCATCTTCGTGGTGATCGTCTGGATGGCCTGGGCGGAACTGGGCCGGGAGCGCGGCGCCGGATGAGCCAACCCTTACCCTGGCGTATGCTGATGGCTTTCGGCGCGAAGTTCTGCGTGGCGCTCCTTGTGCTCGCGCCCCTGTGGTGGCTTTCCCTGCCCGGCTATGGCTGGCTGCTGGTGCAGGTCTGCGGCACCGTATTGAAGTGGGGCCTCGGCATGCCGATCCTCGCGGGCCATGTGGAGGTTCACGGTATATTCAACACGGAGAGCCTGCTGATCTTCTTTGTGGGTGAGCGCGAACGGAGCATGAAGTTCGCGCTCCTCATCACCAACCTGCCACCTTTTCTCGCGCTCGTGATCGCAACACCGGCAATGGCGTGGCGTCGGCGAGTGACCAGTGCCCTCGCCGGCGCGGCGATTCTGGTCGCGGGCCACGCTTTCTATGTGGTGATCGCACTGCGATTCGGCGTGGCCCTCGCGGAGAACAGCGAAGCCGCCACCGCGATCTCGCAGTTTTTTTTGACCTTGCCCTTCGGGCTGTGGATCGCGATGGCGTATTGGAAACGAGACGTGTCGTCGGGGTAGATGGGTCGTATGGGTCGTATGGGTCTTATGGGTCGGGTTGACAGCGAGGTCCAGCCATTGTCCATTGTCCATTGTCCATTGTCCATTGTCCATTGTCCATTGTCCATTGTCCATTGTCCATTGTCCATTGTCCATTGTCCATTGTCCATTGTCCATTGTCCATTGTCCATTGTCCATTGTCCATTGTCCATTTGTCTTTCCCCCCCGTTATTTGTCATGATCCGGGGCCGCAATCGGTACCCCCACCATGCTTAGCTCTACAAGTGCGAGTTGCTCGCGAGGTTCCTTCCAATGAACAAAGAACGCCTTACTCCCCTGATCCAGGAAGTCCAGGATCACCTTTTCAATGAACTTATCCCCTTCTGGCTTACCCATGGCACCGACCATGAGTATGGTGGTTTCCTGACGTATCTGGACAAGGACGGCAATCCCACGGGTGAGGGCACGAAAACACTGGTGTGTCAAACCCGGATGATCTACTCCGCCGCCTCGGCCCATCGGGCGAATCTGGGCGACGGCAAGTTCCTGGAGATCGCGCGCCAGGGCGTGGATTTCCTGATCAATCATTTCTGGGACAATGACTACACGGGCTGGTATTGGACGACCACCCGGGAGGGCGCGCCGGATAACCGGAGCAAGTTGACCTATGGCCATTCCTTCGCGATTTATGCGCTGAGCGAGTACGCGATGGCCTCGGGCGACGAGCGCGCGCTGGAGATGGCCGTTGAGACCTACAAATGCCTTACCAGCCGCGCGGCGGATACGGTAAACGGCGGCTTCCTGGAATTCATGGAGGAAGACTGGTCGCCGAAGCAGCCGGGCGTCTACGGCGGTGATCGCAAGTCCTTTGACGTGCACATGCACCTGATGGAAGCCTTCACCAACCTCTATGAGGCCACGGGCGAAGAGAAGTACAAGGAAGACGCCTGCTACGTCATCGACCTGCTCTTCAAATACATGATGCACCAGCCCTCGGGCACGGGCATCGCCCAGTTCTCTCTGGACTGGAAACCGCTGCGCGCCATCATCTTCAAGAACGTGTGGGGCTCGGACCGGGACGTGGATGAAGACGAGGGCCGCCCGATGAACAACACGAGCTTCGGCCACAACGTGGAGTTCGGCTGGCTTCTGAAGCACTCCATCGACATCCTGGGGCTGGACGTGGACGCCTATCGCGAGCCGATGAAGAAGCTCTACGATCACTGCCTGACCTATGGCATCGACTGGGAGCGGGGCGGCGTCTATTGCGAAGGCCCCACGGACGGCCCGGCGCGCGAGCGGAACAAGGAGTTCTGGCAGCAGGCGGAGACCATGGTGGGCATGCTGGACGGCTGCCTGCTCTACGGCGAAGACAAGTACCTCGACGGGTATGAGAACGTGCACCGCTTCGTGATGGACCACGTGATCAACCATAAGGTCGGCGAATGGTATCCCCTTTTCGACGAGAACAACGTCCGGCTCTGGGACTACATGGGGCACGCATGGAAGATCAACTACCACACGGTCCGCGCCATGATTCAGTGCGAGCGACGCCTTTCCCGCCTGATCGCGGAGAACTGAACGATCAACCGCTTCACGCCGAAATCCCCGGGGCCCGGCGTCACGTCCGGGCCCCGTTGCAAGGTTGACAATCACGCCCGAGACGGGCAGAATGCTCCCACGGAAAAAAGCATCTGGTTGAGCGGGATTCGTCTTGGGATTTCAATGGGTTAGGTCCTGTCGCCCGGTGCTTTTCGGCGCTTCGCATTGCCTGTGACCATGCGAGGTGGGCCGCCTTGGCATTTTCTCGATTACCGGGCCTTCGATGCGGATCTACAACCGAAATCTTGCTCTCTTGAAGCCCCTTGCGAGCCTGTTCGCGGGGCTTTTGATTACCCTGACCCTGGCGGGCTGTCCTTTCTCCGGACCGACGGCCGAATTCTCGGCAACGCCAACGGACGGCGAGAACCCCCTGCTGGTGCGGTTCTCCGATCTCTCCCTGGCCGGCAGCGCCGCGATTGAAACCTGGCGCTGGGATTTCGGCGACGGCGCGGACAGCGCCGAAGAGAATCCGGTACACACCTATGCCAGTCACGGCACGTACCGCGTAACGTTGACCGTGTCCACCCTCTTCGGCACGGATACGGAAACGAAGAACGCCTATATTACCGTTCGCGCGGCACCGGTGGCGGCCTTTTCGGCGACGCCCCGCAGCGGCAACACCCCCCTTGCGGTGCAGTTCCAGGACGATTCCGACGGCGGCCCCTTCGCCATTACTTCTCGGCAGTGGAGCTTTGGGGATGGAGAGACGAGTGATGAAGAAGATCCGCGCCACGTTTATCAGCAGCCCGGCGCCTATACCGTCGCACTCACGGTAACGAGCGCGGGCGGATCCGACACCGAATCGCGACAGAGCTATATTCAGGTGGGCTCGCTGCCCTCGGCAAGTTTTCGGGCCACCCCCACTACCGGATCGGCACCGCTGACGGTTCAATTCACCGACACCTCCACACCGGGTGGTTCGGCAATTGAAGCGTGGGCCTGGACCTTCGGCGACGGTGAAACAAGCGCGGAGCAGAATCCCGAACACCGCTACGAAACGCCGGGGGTCTACACGGTTATCCTGAAGGTGCGCAACGCTTCGGGCGAAACCAGCACCACCCGGACGAACCTCATTCGCGCGACGGAAGGGCCGGTGGCGGCGTTCCGCGCATCCCCGACGCAGGGCGCGGCGCCGCTCGTGGCCACGTTCACCGACGAGTCGCAACCGGGCACCTCGCCCATTAAGAGCTGGTTGTGGGATTTCGGGGACGGCACCAGTTCCGCGCAGCGCAACCCCGCCCACGAGTTTTCCGCCCCCGGACAGTACGACATTTCCCTCACCGTGGAGACCGACGCGGGGTCGAATACCATCTCAAAGGAGCGGTACATCACCGCCCTCGCGCCGCCACAAGCCGGATTCAGCGCTACGCCCCTGCGGGGCCCCGCGCCCCTCTCCGTTGAATTCCGGGATGCCTCGACGGCGGGCGCCTCGGCGATCACGACACGCCAGTGGAGCTTCGGCGACGCGGCCTTCAGCGGGGAAACCAATCCCGTACACGTCTACACCACGCCGGGGCGCTATCCCGTCTCCCTGACGGTCCAGTCGTCCGTGGGCAGCAGCACCCTGAATCGTGAATCCTATATCGAAGTCGTGGCGCTGCCCTCGGCCGCCTTTGAAGCCGCGCCGACCTCCGGGGAAAGCCCGCTGACCGTCACCTTCACCGACACCTCCACGCCGGGCACCCAGCCCATCACCGGGTGGCTCTGGGAGTTCGGGGACGGAACCACCAGCACGGACCAGAACCCGACTCGGGTCTATACCGGCACCGGCGACTATTCAGTGACGCTGACCGTTACGACGGCGGAAGGGACAAATACCCTGACCCGCTCCCAGTTCGTCCGCGTATTCGAGCGGGCCGACGCGAATTTTACGGCCGAGCCCATCGCGGGGAAGGCCCCCCTTTCGGTGCAGTTCCGGGACGCATCCGATCCCGGTTCGGTGGGCATCAATAGCCGCTCCTGGGACTTCGGCGATGGCAACACGAGCGCGGTCGAAGATCCGCTCCACGTTTATTCGGCTCCGGGGACCTACACGGTCTCGCTGGTCCTCGCCACTTCGTCGGGCCCCGATTCGGAACGGAAACCCGCCTTTATCCGGGTCGATCCCAGTGTATCCTTCACGCGCACGCCCTCCACAGGCATCGCCCCCGCGGCGGTGGCCTTCGTGGATACGACCGCGGTCGCGCCCCTGACGGCGAGCGCCTGGGCATGGAGCTTCGGCGACGGCGCCACAAGCACGCTGGAGAACCCGAGCCACACCTATACGAAAGCGGGCATCTACGACGTGACCCTGACCGTCACCACGGAGCAGGGCGAGGTCAGCGCCACCCAGTTGGAGTCGGTCCAGTTGCGCCCGAAACCGGCCTTCACCGGTACCCCACTCTCGGCCACGGGCGCGCCGCTGGCGGTTCAGTTTCAAGACGAAACGGATCCCGGCGATCTGAGCATCTCGGGCTGGGACTGGAATTTCGGCGATGGCTCCCACAGTACGGCGCGGAATCCCGAACACACCTTTGCCGCCCCGGGCGTCTACGATGTCTCCCTGACGGTATCGACCCAACTGGGCAACAGCACGACCACCGAGTCGGACTTTGTGGTGGTGCGCCCGGCGGCTTCGTTCAGCGCCAGCCCCACCTCGGGCAAGGATTCCCTGCTGGTGCAATTCACCGACACCACCGTGGCGGGCAGTGTCGAATTGCAGACCTGGGACTGGAATTTCGGAGATGGCGCGACGAGCCGCCTCCAGAGCCCCTCGCATCGCTACGCGGGGCCCGGAACGTACACCGTGGCCTTGACCGTGGGCACGGGCCTGGGGCCGGATTCGGAAACGAAGACCGGGCTCATTGTGATTGCGCCGGAAGTGACTTTCGCCGGCAGTGTGACCAGCGGTGTGGCCCCCCTGGACGTGGCCTTCTCAGACAACACCAATACGGGCATCCTCGAAACCACGGCGCGGAGCTGGAATTTCGGCGAGGGCGACCCGAGCGACGAAGCGTCGCCGCGGCATACCTATGCCAAAGCGGGACGTTACGACGTGGCACTGACCATTACGACGACCCAGGGCGAAACAACCGGGGCGCGTACCGACTATATCGAGGTCCTGCCCGACCTGACGGCGACGGTCGCGGTGACGCCCGGCTCCGGCTCCAGCTCGGCGGTGTTTACGAACGGAACCGATGCGGGCAATCTTACCGGGGTGAGCTGGCTCTGGAACTTCGGCGATGGAAGCACGAGCACGGCGGCGAGCCCCACCCATGTGTTCGCCGAGCCGGGCATCTACGTGGTAACCCTGGCCTTGACGTCGGCCGAAGGCGTGACGACGACGGAAACCATGACCACGATCAATGTTGCGCCCGTGGTAACGCTCAGCGCGGCTCCGACAAATGGCGTGGCCCCCCTGGAGGTTCAATTTTCCGACACGTCGAACGTGGGCAACCTGGACGTCACCGCCGTCCTGTGGGATTTCGGCGATGGAAGCAGCAGCACCGAAGCCAATCCACTTCACACCTACGCGACCGCCGGCACGTATACGGCAACCTTGAGCTTGACGACGGCCCTGGGCGTCGCCGTCAGCGCCGCGCCCGTTACGATTGAAGTGGAGCCGGAGCCCAATTTCTCGGGGATCCCGCGCTCGGGTCCGGCCCCTCTTTCGGTCAGCTTTTCCAATACCTCGGACACGGGCGGGGCCACCATTACGGGAACGGACTGGGACTTTGGCGACGGCGCCACGAGCAGCGCCGCGACGCCTTCCCACACCTACACCGTACCCGGCCTTTATACGGTAACTTTCGTGCTGACAACCACCGGCGGAACGGAGACGACGACCAAGACGGACTACATTGCGGTCAACCCGGTCCCTTCGTTTACGGCGGACGCGACGAGCGGCGGTGCACCCCTGCTGGTGAACTTCACCAACACAACCACCCTCGGCACGGTCGTGCCCACGGGCTACCTCTGGAACTTTGGCGATGGTGCGACGAGCACGGACGAGAACCCAAGCCACACCTACGCCTCGGCGGGCGCCTACGATGTGCGACTCACCATAACGTCGGCCCAGGGTTCGGTGAGCACCACGGTGGCCGACCTGATCATTGTCGAGCCCGAGGTTACCTTGAGCACCTCCACGCCGGGCGGCCCGGCACCGGTTCTTGTCACGCTGACGGACACGAGCGCCGTCGGCAATCTGGATATCACACAGTGGATCTGGGACTTCGAAGACGGTTCCGCGCCGCTGACGACCCTGACGGGATCGGCGAGCCACACGTACATCATTCCCGGCAACTACACGCCCACGCTGACCATCGTGACCCCGAATGGGAGTTTCACGGGCGCGCTGGGCAGTGAAATCGTCATCAACGCCGTACCCGCCTTCAGTGCAAACCTGCGCTCCGGCCCCGGCGCGTTGACGGCGGTGTTTACGGACGACACGGACCCCGGCAATGTGACCACATCCAACCGCACGTGGTCCTGGGGCGATGGAACGGCGGACACGACGACGAACAATCTTACCGCCAGCCACACCTACGCCGCGCCCGGCGCCTACACGGTAACCCTTACCCTCAATACGCTGAATCAGGGAAGCCTGGTGCGCTCGGAGCCGAGCTTCATCCGGGTGAACCCCCTCACCTTTACGGTAAGCGGCGGGCTGACCGGCAGCGCCCCCCACACCATTTCGGTCACCAACACCACCGCGGTCGGAGATTTGGCCATCACGGGAACTCAGTGGGACTATGGCGATGGCACGGGCCAGACCGCAAGCGGGAGCCATACCTACACGACGCCCGGAACGTACAGCATTTCAATGATTGCGGCCACGGCCCAGGGCAACCGCACGACTACGGGCGCGTCGCCGGTGGTGGTGTCGCCGGTCATCGCCCACAGCGCCAACGTGTCGTCGGGACCCGCCGTCGTGGATGTGACCTTCACGGACAACACGAACACGGGCGGCGTGCCCGTGACCAGCCGCACTTGGAACTTCGGCGATGGGACCACCCAGACCGTGGCGGCCCCCACGGCCACGGCGCAGCACCGCTACACGAACACCGGAACCACCGCGGTGGTCCGCGCCGCGACCGTAACGCTGAATACATCCATCGGAAACTTCCTCAGTCCCACGCCGGTCAATGTCACCATTCACCCCATCAGTTTCAGCGGCGATCTGACCAATGTGGACGCGCCGGCGACCATCACCTTCACCGACGTGACCAGCACCGGGGGACTGACCATAACGTCCCGGAGTTGGGATTTCAAAGATGGCGGCACCTCCGTAACCACTACGAATTCCGCAAGCCGAAACTTCACCAAAGCGGGTTCCTACGATGTGGAATTGACGATCACCACGTCCCAGGGCAACACGGCGACATCAAGCCTCGCAACACCCGTACTCGTTCGGCCGGTCCTGAAATACACGACCGGCGACACGACGAGCGGGCCGGTTCCGCTGGATGTGACCTTCAAGGACCTGACGGACACGGGCAATCTGACCGGAATCTCCCGGCGCTGGACCTGGGGCGACGGCAATACGGATACGCTAACGGCATCGACGACGACCCACAGCTATAAGACCACCGGCTGCTACACCGCCACGATGGAGCTCATCAGCAACCAGGGCACCTTCACGAGCAGCGATCAGTCGCTGTTGATCGCGGCCGATTACACACGCAGCCTCCAGGGCTGGACGAATCCAGGCGTGGGCCTGAACGGCATCATGTTTGACATCCTCCCGCAGCGCAACATTCAATTGAATTCCTATACGATCGATTTTTCGAGTCCGGGCTCTTCAAACACGATTCGGCACTACCAGTGCAATTTCCCTTCCGCCGGTTTCGAATCGCGCGCGGATGTCTGGAATCTGGTTGGCACCGTCACGGCGACGTCGGGCAAATCGGTCGTCCTCGACTTCAGCAACCTGGCCCTGCTGACCAATTTGCGGCGGGGATACTACCTCCTGAATCGGAGCATGCCCACCACCGGCGTCGGCATCCTGTACCGGGCTGCGAGCGGCGGAGCCGCGGCCTCCGATGGCAATCTGACCCTCTTTACCAGCAGCGCCAAAGGGCTGGGCACATCCGACTTCAACGGGCCTACCCTGTCCAACAGTTGGTTCACCGGCAAGGTGAACTATTCCTACGACATCGTGTGCGCCAAAGAAGATGGCGGATTCGCGATTCAGCCCCACCCGGTCACCTGGGACATCGACGGAAAAGACGCCGGGCTCGATACCCGGATCACGGTCGAAAATGAACGCGACGCCGTGGGAACCCTCGACGGCGGCTGGGCGGCGATCACCCATCAGAGCGCCTTCGGGCCCGAAAGCGCTGCGCCCCTGCTGGCGCGCACCGACCAGAATATGGCCCTGCTGTGGGAACTGGATCTCGGCAATTTTGCCTTCGACGCCGTGACCGGCGTGGTGGCGCTGAGCGACGGCGATCTGCTGGTTTGGGGGGAGACCTCCCTCGATGGAAAGGAGGGCGAGCTCATGCTGCTGCGCCTCGATGCCGAGGGTGAAACGCGGTGGCTGCAAGTCGTGTCGGGCTGCGCCGCCCGGGATGCCGCGGGCTTCTGCCCCGCCGCGGGAGGCGACTTGCTGGTCCTCTCCGGAATAAACAACAACGAAGGGGAAGTCCCGGTCGTCCACCGACTCGATCCCTTCAGCAATGTCCTCTGGCGCACCGAACTGGACGCGGCGCCGAACCGGGTCAACTGGGGCCTGTACCAGCGCGGGGACGGGCTCACAACCGTCTACGGCGACATCGGCGGCGAGGAGAACGAAGGGGCCATCTGGGAAGTGGACCTGGATGAAAATGGAGCATTCGTCGAGCGGCCCGAATCGCAATAGTCCGCTCCGTCAATTGAAATGCAACGTGCCCCCGATGGTTACCATCGGGGGCACATTGGTGTTCAGGGGCGGGGGCGAATTGTTCGGGATGCCTCAGGGGGCCGCGCGATCCAGACTGAGGTTCTTCAGGGTAATCTCGCAGTCATAAGGACCGGGCACTTCCCAGCCGAGGTTGAAGGACGTCGCGTAGAGCTCTTCGAACCGGGTCTTGGTCATAAAGCCCTTCGCCTGGGTGGCGGCGAGCGCCTCCTTCACCAGCGGGATAAGATCGCATGCGATTTGGTGCCATTGACCGTCGCCCGTGGGCCCCTCAAAGAAGCGGCTGCCCTCCACAGTGCAGATGAACTTGCCGTTTTCCACCGCCGTGTCCAGATCCTGATGACCGGGCGGCACTTCATGGCGCGCGTCAAATAGTGGCACGCCAAACCAGATCATCTCGCCGAAGTCGGGACTGCTGGTATTGCGGTTGTGGAGCGTCCAGTAGGCCGTTACCTGGGCCGTGTGCAGCGCCGGGTCCAGGCGGGATTCCGTGACGGTCTTGCACCGATCAACACGAAAATCGAGGGTGAAGGGGAGCGCGGCGGAGTCGGCCAGCTTGAAATCCCGCGGAAACTGCTGCTCCACGAGAAGATGGGGCCAGAATTGACCCTCTTTGCGCGGTATTCCGCCGAATTCCGCATCCCCGTTCAATCCCAGGACGATTCCTCCGCCGCCGATACCGCCCGGATAGATCTTGATGGACTTCCCGCCATTGCGCAGAATACGGGTTCCGTCGGGCAGGGTCTTTCCTACCGTTCCCTTCAGATTAAACTGGGTGCCCCACTGGGCCAATCGCCACTCGCAGGATGCAGTGCGGTCACCCTGAAGGATGACACCAAGCTCCACGGGCTTGTCTCCGGAATGGGGAGCACTCAAGTGAAAGCCACCGGCAAACCCGCGATCGCGGAAGGCTTCCACGGCGGGGGTGGTGGTGGCGAGCAGACACAATGCGGGAAGTATAAGATTGGAAAGACGACGCATAGAGGGGCTTCCTTGGGTTTTGCAATGAGGGTGAAACAGTGAAAAGTGCGACAACTATCGTCGCACACCCAGGGGGAAGACCGCAAATATGGAAAATATCAGATTTCAATTCCCAAAATGAGACGGAACCGCCGATTCAGGGCACGGAGCCAATCAGCATGCCGCCGTCCACAACCACCGTCTGGCCCGTGATCATGGGGCTTCCGGTCACAAGCGAGAGGATCGCGCCCGCCACGTCCTCCGGCGTGCAGACTTTGTGCAGGGGCGCGCGGTCCTGGCACTGCTTCTTCACCATTTCGTAGGCCGGGCCCAGGCCCTGCTTGAGCCATTCCCCTTCGATGAAGCCGGGCGCGACCGCGTTGACCCGCACCTTGGGTGCGCACACGCGCGCGAGGGCCACGGTCATATTGAGCAGGGCGGCCTTGGAAGCGCAGTAGGGTATGGAACTCCCGAGAGCGGACAGGCCCGCGATACTGGCGACATTGACGATGGCGCCGTTGCCGCTTGCCGACAGCGCCGGCATCGCGGCGCGAACCATCTGGAAGGGGCCAATGAGGTTGACGCCCAGGATACGATCCCAGTCTTCGTCGCGCACCTGATCCAGCGCGTTATGGGGGATGAAGCTGGTGACGCCGGCATTGTTCACCAGCACGTCGATCCGACCGAAGGCCTCGATGGTCTGGGCGACGAGCGCTTTGCAGGCGGTATTCTCGGAGACGTTGGCCTGAACCGCAATGGCGGCGCCTCCGTAGCCCTCGATCTGCTGGACGACGTTTTCCGCTTCATCCTTCGAGGCGCTGTAATTCACGGCAACGGCATACCCCTGCCGGGCCAGTGCGATGGCGGTCGCGCGGCCCACCCCGCGGCTGGCGCCGGTGATGATGGCTGCTTTTGTCGGCTGGCTCATGGGAAATCTCCAGGGGGATGGACAGTTAAACGAGGTTACACCGCCTCCGAATCGCGCAATGCGCGGGCTACGTCCAGTATACCGGTAAGCTGGTGCTCTTCCATACCAAAAGTGCGGGCTGAATCGGTGCAGCGCGACAGAGGCACGAGTTCGGGCATTTCCAGGTGATCGGCCAATTGCGAGGCCAGAGCGACGAGGCGCACGAGATCGGGGAAATCCCGGGCCCGCTCCGGCTGATGGTGAAAGCGGATGCACGCGCCGATGGGCGCGGGCAGGGCCCAGTTTTCGGCGACGATGTAGCCCACTTCCGGGTGCGAAATGCCGAAAGCGTTTTGCTCCGCCTCAACGAGGACCTCGTCGGGCACCTGATGCTGGAGCGCGCCATAGGGCACGGGCGTCACTTCCGCGAAGACGGCGCGCCCGATATCGTGGAGCAGTCCGGCGGCGTACACCCCGGAACCGAAGTTTATCCCACTCGCGCGGGCCAGTATTTTGGCGAGGGAACCGCAGAGCCCCGAGCGTCGCCAGTGGGCGCGGTAGTCGAAATTTGGAGCCGACGCCAATCGGTCCACAACGGCGGCGGCCACGGCCACGGTGTAGACTTCCCGCAGACCGAGCATGGCGGTGGCCGCTTCGATCGAGTCGATCCGGTGCCGGATTCCGTGGACGGGCGCATTGGCCAGGCTGATTATCTTTGCGGAAAGCCCGGGATCGCGCTTCAGGATTTCCGCCACGTCGCTTGCGCCCAGGTCGGGATTCGCCACAGCCTCCTGAACGCGCTGTACCGTTTCCGGCATGGCGGGCAGGGATGAAACGCCCCGCACCAGCGCCATGACGCCGTCGATCGTGAGGGAGGCCGCAACCTCTCGGAGGGTCGAAGTTGAAGGCACGGACGCGGTCACGGACCAGTCTTTGGTGCCCGAGGAATGAACCCCCGGGGCCGGGTAGTATTTGTCGAGGGCGACCTGAATGGCTTCGGGAACGACGAGGAGCGCCTTCACCCGCAGTTTGGTGAGGGCCTCCAAATCTCGAATCACGGAAGCATCAAGGGGAAACGCCATGCCCACCGTAAGCACGGAGCCCATGGTATCCATGGGGACTACCTCATGCTTTCGCGCGAACTCGGCGGGAACCAGTTGGAGCACGGGCGCGGGGATACTGTAGCCCGAAAGGTGGATGCTGGCGATACCGGGCTGGCGCGCGAGAAACTTCAGGAAATCTGCCTGTGTCAGGTGACCCAGCGCGATGAGGGTCGCTACTATCTTGGTCCCCGAGCGCTTCTGCTGCTGAAGCGCTTCTTCCAATTGCTCGGGGGTGATCATTCCTTCCTCGATCAGCCGCTCGCCAATCAGCAGCCGTCCCCCGTCTACAGCGACATGACTCATACATCGATCCCCTGATAGGTTTGGAACTGGTCCCCCGGGGGAAGTGTAGCACTCCGCACCCCGCCGGATCCCAATTTGAACCCGCACCTGCCGGGCTCCATTTCATGGAGGACATCGCGCAACCACCTGAAAGACGGGCGATAGATCATGCCGCCCGAACGCTGGAGCGCCCGATGACGACGCGTCCGGGGCCTGTTGGGAAGGCCCCGCCGTTTGAACCGACGGGAGTACGGTGGTAAACTTCCCGTTTAATCGCCCGGCGCGAGAGGAGTGGGTTGTGGAATACGGAAACGGCATATATTTTGAAGATTTGAACGAAGGCGACAGCGCGACGACGCCGGGCAGAACGATTACCGAAACGGATATTGTTAATTTCGCGGGGATCTCCGGGGACTTTAACCGCATTCATACGGACGAGCAGTTTGCCGCGAGCATGCACTTTGGCCAGCGGATAGCCCACGGGATGCTGGGGCTTTCCGTGAGTTCGGGACTTGTCACGCGTAACCCGGGGGCTCAGCAGCACATGCTGGTGGCCTGGCTGGGTCTTTCCTGGGATTTCAAGCGCCCTATTTTCATCGGCGATACCATCTGTGTCATTCAGACAGTCAAGACCAAGAGAACGACGCACAAACCGGACATGGGCATCATCATTTTCGATATTCAGGTGAAGAACCAGCGGGGAAAGGTGTGTCAGGAGGGGGAGTGGAAGGTGATGTACATGCGCCGGGAAGATAAGCCCGCCGAAGGTTGAGCTGAGTTTTGGCGCGGACAGGCAGCAAGTCCGCCTGGGAGAATGCAGAGGGCGCGCGCGATTCATCCGCAGGGATGCGCGCCCGCAGGGAGAGTCCATGAAGATTGTAGTGTTGGTGAAGCGCGTGCCGGACACGGCCTCGGCGTTTGAAGTGAACGCCACGGGGACGGGTGTATCCACGGATCGCCTGAAGTACATCATGAGCCCCTATGACGAGCACGCGGTGCAGGAAGCGGTGAATATCAAAACCGCCTCGGACTGCGAGGTTGTGGTGATCACGCTGGGCGATGAGGGCGCGAAGGAAATTCTGCTGCCCGCCCTGGCCATGGGCGCGGACCGGGCCGTCTTTGTTACGGGGCCGGGCATCGAGGCGCTGGGCGCGCGGGGCGTGGCGGAGGCGCTGGCCAAGGTCATTTCCGACGAGGCCCCCGATCTCGTGTTCGCGGGCAAGCAGGCTGCGGACGACGACGGCTCCCAAGTCGCGGAGCGCGTTGCCGAGTTGCTGGAATGGCCCCATGCTTCGGTCATCACCCGCTTCTCCCTCGACGGCGGCAATGCAATCGTGGAGCGCGAAGTGGAAGGCGGCAACTTGACTCTGTCCATCCCGCTGCCGGCCATATTCACCGCACAGAAGGGCCTCAACAAGCCCGAGTATCCGAAACTGCCCAACATCATGAAGGCCAAGAAGAAGCCGGTGGATGAGAAGACGCTGGAAAGCCTGGGCCTTTCCACCGCAACGCTCTCGAACCGCGTGACGGTGGAATCGATGGCCCTGCCCCGCCAGGAGCGGCTGGCCAGACTGATCGATGGTGACGCGGCGGTCCAGGTGGCCGAGCTGGTGCGGATCCTCAAAGAAGATGAAAAGGCGTTTTGATCATGAGCGTACTGGTACTTCTTGAACAACGGGGTGAACTGAAGCCCTGCGCATTTGAAGCGGCCTCCGCGGCCTCCGCCGTGGCCAACGCCGCCGGCCTGCCCCTCAACGCCGTGTACATCGGCCAGTCCATCGCGGATCAGGCCGCCGCACTCGCGGGATTCGGCATTAAGACACTCTATGCCTACGAAAACGCCCAACTGACTCACTATTCCAACGACGCCTATGTACCCATCGTGCGCGATCTCGCCCGCGAACTCGGCGCCAAGGTCATCATCGGCTCGGCCACCGCGCTGGGCAAGGAACTTTGCGCGTCCGTCGCTGCGCGCCTCGGCGTTGAACTCGTGCAGGACGCCACCGGTTGCCGCTGGGATGGCGGTCTGAAGGCCACGAAGCCGGTCTACGGGGGCAAGGTCCTCTCGGAAGTCGCCGTCGACGAATCGCCCGCCATGGTCTCTCTGCGACCCAATACCGTGACCGTGGAAAAATCCGGCGCGGATACCCCCGAAGTCATTCACCGGGATATGCCCGCACTCTCCCTCCGCACGGTGATCCAGGCGGCGGCGGAAGCGGCCACGGGCGTGGTGGAACTGACCGAAGCGAAGATCGTGGTTTCCGCCGGGCGCGGCGTGGGCGGCCCTGAGCACCTGCCGGTCGTGGAGAACCTCGCCAAGGCGATGGGCGCCGCCTTCGGCGCAAGCCGCGCCGTGGTGGACGCGGGCTGGATCCATCACAGCCACCAGGTCGGCCAGACCGGCAAGGTCGTGAGCCCGGATGTCTACGTGGCCTGCGGCATCTCCGGCGCTATCCAACATATGGCCGGGATGCGGACCTCCAAGGTCATCGTCGCCATCAACAAAGACCCTCAGGCGAATATTTTCAAGATCTGCGACTACGGTATCGTCGGGGATCTGTTCGAAATCTGCCCGCTGCTGACCGAAGCCGTTCAGAAGGCGCGGGGATAATTTCATTCGACGGATAGGACCGATAGGACGGATGGTGCCAATCGGTCCTATCCGTCTTATCGGTCTTTTGCTATCTGCTCAACAGAATACTGTCTACCGAACAAGGACTCGCCGGACCCCATGAGCGCCCTTATCCTCCTCGTGTTGATTGTCGCCGCCCACGCGGTCTTTGCCCACCGACTCTGGCGGGTCTATCGCTGGGTGAATCTGGGACAGGGAACGCTGGGGCTGGATGCCCTCCCCCGCCGCGTCGCCGATCTCCTATCGAAAGGCTTCGGGCAAAAGCTCGTGCTGCGCACCCCGGCGGGCCTGGGCCACGCCTTTATTTTCTGGGGCTTTTTTGTGCTCACCTTCGGCACCATCGAGGGACTCATCAGCGGACTTTTCCACAACTTCAGCTTCGCCTTTCTCGGCCCCATCTACTGGATCATGAACACCTGCCAGGACTTTTTCGGGCTCCTGGTGTTGATCGCCATTGGCGTCGCCGCCTGGCGGCGGCTGGTGGTGAAGCCGAAGCGCCTGGAGGGACCCACCTCCCACACCATCGACGCGCTCATTATCCTCGGCCTGATCACGGTGCTCATTGTCGCGTTTTACGTGCTTCAGGTCATCCAGCCGCGCCCCGGGTTCATGCCCATCACGGGGATGCTGCGCGCCGCCGTCCTCGGTGACGGCCCTTTGGGCATGGAAGCCTACCCCCTCACCTACGCAACCTTTCACTGGCTCCACAATCTGGTGGTGCTGGGCTTTCTGGCGTACATCCCCTACTCCAAACATCTCCACATCATCACCGCGCTGCCGAACCTCTTCTTCCGCGAGGAGCGGGTGAAGGGGCGCATCCCCAACCTGAACCTGGAAGATGAGAACGCCGAAAAATTCGGCATCACCACAATCAGGGATTTCACGGCGAAGGAACTGCTCGACCTGACGGCGTGTACCGAGTGTGGGCGCTGCCAGGAGGCCTGCCCCGCCTACAACACGGGCAAGCCCCTGAGCCCCAAGAAGGTGGTGCTCGATCTGAAGGCCCACCTCTTCCGCGAGGGCCCGGCGCTGTTGAACGATCCGGCGGCGGAACCGAAGCAGGCCCTCTATGGGGATGTGATCACCGAAGACGTGCTCTGGTCCTGCACCTCCTGCTTCGCCTGCGAAGAGGCCTGCCCCGTGGAAATCCAGCCCATGAGCAAGCTCCTGGGTATCCGCCAGGGCCGCGTGCTCATGGAGGGCGACTTCCCCGAGACGGCCCAGGGCGCCATGCGCAACGTGGAGACCCAGTCCAACCCCTGGGGCCTGCCCCAGAGCGAGCGGGGCAAGTGGGCCGAGGGCCTGGGCGTGAAGACGCTGGCGGAAGACGCGGATGTGGAGTACCTCTTCTTCGTGGGCTGTGCGGGCTCCTATGACCAGCGCTACCAGAAGGTGACGGTGGCCTTCGCGAAGCTCATGCAGGCGGCGGAGGTTAAATTCGGCATCCTGGGCGAGGAGGAGAGCTGCACAGGCGACAGTGCAAAGCGCATCGGCAATGAAATGCTGGCCCAGCAACTGGCCATGCAGAATGTGGAGACGATGAAGGGCTATGGCGTGAAAAAAGTCGTCACGGCGTGCCCCCACTGCTTCAACAGCATCAAGAGCGAATTCCCCCAGTTGGGCGGCGACTTTGAAGTGCTCCACCACACGGAGCTGCTGGCGGACCTGGTGAAGGCCGGCAAACTGAAGCCCAAAGCCCCGGCGGTGAACGCGGCGGTGGCCACCTACCACGATTCGTGCTACCTGGCGCGCTACAACGATGTGATGGACGCGCCCCGCGCCCTCGTGGCGGCGGCCAACCAGGCCACGCCGGTGGAGATGCCCCGAAGCCGCGAGCACGGTTTCTGCTGCGGCGCGGGCGGCGGTCGCATGTGGATGGAAGAGACCATCGGCAAGGCCATCAACACCGAGCGCGCCGGCGAGGCCATCAAGACCGGCGCGGGCACCGTGGCCACCGCCTGCCCCTTCTGCATGACCATGATCACCGATGGCGTAAAGGCCGAAGGCCACCCGGAAGTTGCGGTGAAAGATGTGGCGGAGCTGCTCGCGGAATCGATGGGACTGGCGTGAATCAGATGCGATACCCCGGTGTGGGTGGGCTTGTATTCGCGGCAGACTTTCGTCCCATCATAGCAGGGCTTTCTAGACATTTCGAAACCGTTCGTGAACAACGCAATGACTTTTCTGAATTGCACTGGAGAACAAGTTGAAGAATCTTCCCCTTACCTTCGAGGAATATCAGTCTGCCAAGTACTTTCCCGCGCTTGATGGCTTTCGGGCGGCGTCGTGCCTCTTAATCATCACGTGGCATGCCGATTTTCTGGGCTGGCGCGCGCTGAATGGCTTTTCCGGTGTCCCGTCGTTCTTCGTGCTCAGTGGATTTCTCATTACGACTCTGGCGTTACGTGAGGAGGCCGCAAGGGGCACGCTCAGTATAAAAGCCTTTTATGTGCGGCGGACATTTCGTATTTTTCCTGCCTATTTCTTAGTCCTTTTCCTTTACTGTGTCATCATCTTTGGGCTGGACATGCAGAAGAGCATCGATAGTCGGCCAGCATTAGGCATTGCCCTGCCCTATTATCTCGTATATATGAATGAATACGCCGCTGAGCCTGTTATGGCGCAGCTTTACGGTGACTTCCCCCCATTCTTCCACAGTTGGTCGTTAGGCATCGAAGAGAAATTCTATTTGATTTGGCCACTACTCGGCTTCGCGCTGCTCCACCGCAGCATGACCGGGCGCCTGGCTATTGCTGGCGCGATAGTCGTGGCCTACTACTTTTTTCAGAACTACCCAATTGTGGAAACACTGAAGCTCAGCCACTACTCCAGTATTCTAATTGGCTGCATGCTGGCGGTCCTGATGGAGTGCCGACTTTCCTACAACGCAATTTCACGGTTGGCTTTCGCACCGATCCATATAGCTTCGTTCGTACTGCTGGTCAGCGTACATCTAGCCCAGACTTACGGTGAAAACGACATCTATTTCATGACATACCCCTACATTGTTGGCGTCTTTCTCGTCGGACTCGTGGCTGGCAGAACGCCATGCACTTCCCTTTTCAAGACAAAGTTAATGAGCTATCTTGGCCTACGGACCTACGGCCTCTACCTTGTCCATGTGCTGGCACAGAACGTGGTACAGCTTGCGTTCAAACCTGGCCCCCTTGTGCCTCTGTGGAAGAGTCCGCTGTACTTTCTGACGTGCGTGGCCGTAACGTTGGTTGCAGCGGAAATTCTCCACCGTACAGTAGAACAGCCCTTTATGAATCTGGGACGGCGCATCTCGAACAAGATCATGAATAAAGGTATGGCTCAGCTCTGATCGATGGCCGAGGGGCCGAGTTCGAAGCCCGGCCCCGACTCAAGATCGGATGTTGACGATGGCGGCCCACTCCGCCGTGTTCCGCGGCTCGTAGCGCTCCAGCGCGAAACTGTCGCCTATGACCTTGCGCACCGCCGCCAGCGAATCCAGCGCGCCGACGGCCATGGCCTGCACGCCCACGTTGCCCAGCACGGTTGCTTCGACCGGGCCGGTCACCACGGGGATGCCGCAGGCGTCGGCCGTCATCTGGTTGAGCAGCTTGTTTTGCGTGCCGCCGCCGATGATGTGAAGCACTTCGGTCTTGCGGCCGAGGGTGTCGTCCAGGGCGTTGAGCGTCTGACGGTATTTCAGCGCGAGACTCTCCAGGGCGCAGCGCACGATCTGCCCGCGCGTCTCCGGCACGGGCTGACCGATCTCGCGGCAGATCTGCTGGATGAGGCTGGGCATGTCGTCCGGCGCGAAGAGGCGCGGGTCGTCGAGGTTGATGATGGAGCGGAAGGGCTCGGCCTTTGCGGCGTCTTCCGTTATCGCGGCATAGTCGAGCTTGCTGCCTTCCTGACGCTCCCACGAGCGGCGGCATTCCTGCACGAGCCAGAGGCCAAAGATATTCTTCAGGAAGCGGATCTTCCCCCCCACGCCCCCTTCATTCGTGAAGTCCTGGGCCATGCTCTCGTCGGTGATGCAGGGCTCGTCGAGCTCCGCGCCGAGGAGCGACCAGGTACCGCTGGAGAGGTAGGCCCAGTTCCCCGCGCCTTCCGCCACGGGCACGGCCACCACGGCGGACGCCGTGTCGTGGGTGCCGGGCGCAATGACGGGGGTTTTCGGGTTGATGCCGGTGAGCTCGGCCACGGCGGGCAGAATCGGCCCGAGGTTCGTGCCGGGCATGACGGGGTCGAGGAGGATCTCCCGGGGAATACCCAGGCGCTTAATCAGATCGTCGTTCCACGTGCGTGTGTGGGGATCCATGAGCTGCGTGGTCGAGGCGTTGGTATATTCACACGCTTTCTTGCCGCAGAGCAGGTAGGCCAGCAGATCGCCCATGAGCAGGAGATCCTTCGCGGCGGCGAGCTGCGGCGACTTCGCCTCCACAAGCGCCAGCAATTGAAAACTCGTGTTGAAGGGCAGGAACTGGATGCCCGTGGACTTGTAGATCTCCTCCTTCGGCACCTTCGCATAGGCCGCGTCGAACATGCCTTCCGTGCGCTTGTCACGATAGTGCACCGGATTCGCCAGCACGTGGCCCTCGCTGTCCAGCAGGCCAAAATCCACGCCCCACGTGTCGATGGCAATAGCGTCAAGCTCCGCCGTGTGTTCCCGCGCGCACTTGCTCAGACCCGCGATCATTTCCTCATAGATCCGCGCCAGATCCCACTGGCGGCGGCCCAGCATGATGAGGCCCTCCGTGCGGAAACGGTGGATCTCCTCCAGGGCGATCTTGCCGTCCTTCAAGGTGGCCAACACGGCCCGGCCACTCTCCGCGCCCAAATCAAATGCGAGAAAACGATACACGTCTTTCATCGGAACTTCCTTCGGTAATGGTTGCTCTCTTGGGGCGGGTATCTTAGCACGAAGGCACGCCCAAGGGTTATTGACGCAAACGCAGGCGGGACAGACACTCAGGGACTGACGCACCCACGAGTATGGTGAAGATCTTCGCCAGCCTTGACCCGCCGTGCCCCCAGATACGTGCTCGTGAAGTCTCAGGGTGTGGCTGTCCCGTCGTCTGGGGAGGCGACGGAGGCATGGAGCACACTGCTACCAAACGACATGTCGCCTATCCACGACTCGACGGTGAGAGCGGGCACACTTCGCGCACGACGGGACAGCCACGCCCGGCGACGTCGCGACGTCAATCCGCCGTGTGCCTTGTATTTGCGGGCACTTCGTGACTCTACGCTTATTTGGGCGCGTCAGTCCCTATGACGTCGCTTCGACCTTGACCGTGCCGAGTTCGAGAATGTGTGGCCCGTCGAGTTGGGGCATTGGGGTGAGGTCAAATTCCACACGGTGGGGCTCAAAACCCTCCGCGCGGATCTCAATGGCAAAGGGCTGGGGGAGTTTCGCATTCGACCAAGCCTCCCAGAGGGCCTCGGAAAACAGTATATGGGGATCTTCTTCGGTTTCCCCGGTGAAGTCGGGCACTTCAACACCGAGTGCCTTGAAGGAGGTCTCGGTACACCAACCATAGTCGAATCTCTGATCCAGGGTGCCGTTTTCGTCTGACGTTCCAATCCTGAATTCCCAGGCCTGTTTGGACCGAACGTAATCAAGACCCAAATCGATAAAGTACACTTCCACATAGTCCGCTGGTATTCCGTCCGGCTCGAGGAGATTCCCCCGCACCACGAACCCGGCAAAATGCATTGCACTCATGACACGATCCGCCGAACTCTGGGCGGTTACGGGATCGGCGCGGTGGGCGCAACTTGTGACAAGTAACGCGGCCAGGATAAGCGAAAGTAGCTGTCTCATCTCGCGTCGGCCTCCTGCGTTTCCAGCCAGCTTTCCGCAAATATGAAGTCTGAATCAGGCCTGCGGACCATCGTTACCGTGCCAAGTTGCAGGATGTTCGCGCCACGGGATTCATCGAGCTGCATCGGTGCCTCTGGAAAGACTATTGCGTCCTGGTATCGAGGTGCGGCGAGGACCACCATAGTGACCGGTGGCTCTCCTGCGCGACAACGGGCTTCCGCCGCCTCGAGCAGGGGCCGGGTTGCGTTCCATCCGCCAAACCCGGAACGAAATTCGGACTTGAACGCGGTGGTATCCGCTGTCTTCAACATTGCCGCCAGATCGATTACACCCGCGCGGTTGGCGGTGCCCACATGCGCATTATGTTGCTGCAGCGCTGTCCAATTCTCGTGTCGTGCGTCGAACACGTAAACATCGGCATAGGGGATGGGTTCCCCCGTGTTCGAGTCGGCGACACTGCCGCGAATGATAAGCGGCTTATCAAAGGGCGGCGCGGGAGCGCTGAGATGCACGTGCGCATCGGGCGTATGGGCGCAGGAAAGAGAAAGACAGCCCCATACCGCTATCGTGGTCGTCGCACACCAACGTGTGTTGAGAATCATTCCAGGCCCTCCGAATGCTGTCGCAATTGCCACCCCAATATAACACGACGACGCGGCGCATGAAAACAGACCAGAAAACAGAATTCAGGGCCACTCAGGGACTGACGCACCCAGGAACATGGAGAAGATCGTCGCCAGCCTCGACCTGCCATGCCCCCCGGATGCGTGCTCGTGACTTCTCAGGGTGTGGCTGTCCCGTCGTCTGGGGAGGCGACGGAGGCATGGAGCACACTGCTACCAAACGACATGTCCCCTATCCACGATTCGACGGTGACATCGGGCACACTTCGCGCACGACGGGACAGCCACGCCCGGCGACGTCGCGACGTCAATTCGCCGTGTGCCTTGTGTTTGCGGGCACTTCGCAACTCTACGCTTATTTGGGCGCGTCAGTCCCTACCAGCACTGCTTGCAACGGAACTTCGGCCATTTTTGTCCGATTGCGGGTTGGGCTGAATACCGATACCGTGGCCGAAATCGCTTCCGATGGTACCGTTCCCGTGATGGTCCGCGTCACGCGGTCGCCGGGGGCGATGGGTTGCTCGTCGGTCACGGCATCGATCTTCCAACCCAAGGCCGTGGCGTTTTCGGATAGGGTCAGGTCGCAGCGGTCCCAGGGAATGACTCCGGTGTTTTGTATCTCGACGTTGATGGTGAAGGCCTCGCCCGCGTACGTCTTAATCGGGTCGGCAACGACTTTCGCTGCGAACTGGGGCCGCCCCAGGTGGGGATCGAGCCAACCCTCGAAGCCGGTCATCCATTCATTGTAGGGCATGGTGAGGCTGCGGGTGGCTTCCATCATGTTCCCCGGGAGCTTGCCTTGCACGGTGGCGTATTTTGTGGCGTAGTCCTTCATCTCGGCGTACTTCGCGAGCATGGCCGCGCGGACTTCTTCAGGCAGCGTCCCGCTGTCGATGGCGGGGCCGTGTTGCTTCGCGATCGCGATCATTTCCGTGAACAGCTCCAGTCGGCGGAGCTGGTATTCGAGGAAGGGCGTGAAGAGGGCGGATAGATTCAACCATTCCTCATATCCCGGCGACACGGCCGTTCGCATTCCCCCGAGGCGGGCGTCGTAATCGCGCAGGAGCGCGCGGATGTCCTCGGCGACACGCGAGCGCGACTCGGCGTCCAGTGCGATCCACACGTTGGGGATGAGGTAGCGGGCGTTGATCTCCCACAGGTCCTCGTAGACATCGTTCATCCGAACGAAGGCAACGGCGGCCTCTTTGCCGAAGTTACGAGCGCCCCACTGATAGCGGAAGGAATTGGCCGTGGCGGTGGGCTCCCAGCCGAAGTAGCCCATGGCCTCCCAGGGCAACTCCGTGGTCTGGTACGCCCCGCCGATGTAGAAGCTGCCGCGGTCGCCCAGCAGACGGCGCATGCGCGGCGAGGGCGGCAGCTTGAAGTTGGTGTAGAGGTTGTCGAGCCAGGTGTCGGGCATGTGGCCGATGCGGGACTGATCGCGCGTGAGGGCGGCGGTCGATGCACCGTGGCCCGCGATGAAAAGGTCCTCGGGCATCTGGGCGTCGAGCGCGGGGGTGTATCCATCAAAGTAGGGATAAACGCCAACGGCGCCATTGAAACCCAGGCCCCGCAGCCGCCCGTGGATCTGTAGGTATTGCTCCCACACGGCGACTTTGGTTGTCGAGGCGGCGGTGAAGGCCGTGCAGCGCTCGCAATCGCAGATGCCGCCGTTGTCGTCGCGCACGAGAACCACGCCATCAAGGGGATAGGTCTCCACGAGCTCCTTAAGAAAGGCGTCCAGGTACTCCGCGTATTTCGGATGGGTAAAACAGGGTGTGCCTTTGGGGCGCCCCCAGAATTCTTCCACGGTGCCGGGCTTGAGCGCCTCGGGATACTGCTTCACGAAGGTGGTGGGCACGCAGCCGATGGGCAGCCACACATAGACCCGGCCGCCCCGCTCCTGCAGGTAGCGCATGAGCTTGAGTCCGTGTTCGCGGTGTTGATCGAGCTCGCGGAAGAGCACGCCAGAGGACTCATCGTAGGCCTCGGGGTCGTCGGAGTGCAGCTCGGGCATGTACTTGTAGGAAACCGGCATCTTCCAGTTGCCCCACATGCCCAGGCACCAGAAGGTGTTCATCCCCGAATCGAGGAGGCCATCGAAGACCCGCTCCCACTCAGCGTCGTCGCCGTAGGAGAAGTCCACCTCGAAGGCGCCGCCACCGAAGCCGCCACCACGCACCTCCACGACGGGATTGCGCGCGATGAGCGGGATGCGCTTGTCGTCGCCCAGATGCGCGATGACATCTGAGACGGCCTTATTGAGTCCAAGAAGTGTGTGGGCGCTGATCCGGATACCGCCATCGGAAGCGATGGTGATGGCATAGCCATCGCCCTCAACTCCCCCCAAGCCATGGGACGGGTCCATATCCAGCGTGATGCGATGGACATCCGGCTGTTGGGCCGCATCGAGCTCCGCCTGCGTCGGCGCCCCGAGGGCTTTGGAGAGTCTCGCGGCGACGGCATTCGCTTTATCCGGCGCGTCCACGATCCACACGGGGACTGCTGATTCTAGCGGCATGGGCACGACGACAAGTCCCTCGTCCATGATCTCGACCAGCGCGTCCAGCGCATTCTCACCGTCGCGTGATACCCCCTGAATGCGGCGTTGCCAATGGCGGCCATTCACAATTTCGTCGCCCAGCACGACAACGTCGACGGTTTCACCCGCGATACGCTGCGCGATCTGGGGAAGGGTTCCGGGGAAGTCCTTGAAGCCGTAGAAGGGGTGGCGGTTCTCCAGCAGCGGCAGCGATTGCGCGTCGCCCTTGAGGGGCAGCGTGAATTGCACCGCGTGGTTCATCCACGGGCTGGGGCCGGTCCAAGGGCGTTCGTCGGCGACGATCTCAACCAGACCTCCGTTGTGGATGCGGTAGGTCAGGGCAAGATCGGGGCCGCTGGCTGCTTGCAGGACGAAGTTCAGCTCCGTCATTGCGGGCGTGGACGACTGGGAGGCAAGGTGCGCGGTTATGGAAACGGGATCGGCGCTTTTCACCGCGACTTGAAAAGGGATGTAGCCCGGACCAATATTGCCCGTGTACTGAAAGGGATCCGGCGCGAGCGTGGATGCGGTGATAGTCATGGGCGCGTCGAGCATGGACTCGCCACCGACGGACAGGCCAGTCAGCAGGCCAGTCGACGCGTCGATGTTCGCCTCTACGCCGGGGTAGCGGACGGCGATTTTGCCGTCGGCTATTTCCATTGCGGCGGAGGAATTCAACGCGCCCGATACGATCGCGACCTCCACCCACTCTCCCGGCGGCACGGCGCACCAGAAGACGAGGAGATCTTCGGCGCGCGGCGTGGCGAGGGGCGCGGCGAGGGTGGACTTCCAGTGGGCGCGGCCTTCGCGAAGGGCCTGGGGTAGCACTTCGCCCTTCACTTCGAGGTGGTGGTTGCTCCAGTCGATCATTCCTGGCGATGCGATGCGGCCGGTTGGGATTTCCACGAGGGCGGGGCCGGTAAATTCGGTGGGGTTGTAGAGACGGATGGATGGCTCGGCGTAGGCGGAGAGCACGATGGCGAGAGCGAGCACGAAGGCGAAGTATGCGGGCATGGGATGTCCCCTGGATGGTTCGGAAGACCCGAGTATAGCGAGCGCCGGGGAGAACTGCAAAGAGGGCACCGGCGTAAAATCGTGCCACGCGATCCGCCCTGAAGGGCGGTTCGTGTGCCATGTGGGGCGGGTGCGTGGATGGGTCAGGTCAATACAACGGATCGGTTTGTTGATGGGGTGCGGGATGGGCTGTGCACTTGTGAGCTCCAGCGTCTTTGCCAGGAACACAGGGTTTGTAAGGAGAGCCCGGGCGAACCGGGATGTAGTACTTGCACTCTGCCTCGGGCACACGAACCGGCGTTGCCGGATCGCGTGGCACCCCGGGGTGGGCGTTGGGATGCGGGGTGAATAACCATCGTCAATGTCCCTTCACCCGCCAAGGCGCGTCACCGACCCACAAACTCAGTTGCAAGCCCCTCCGTGTGTGGATGGCACCCGTGGTTGCCTCAAGGTGGAAGGGTGTCTAGAACCGCAGCGGCCTCACGCCATGTTCGCGTATCAAATATTCCCTGGCTTCACCGGCGGCGTAGATGGAGCCGGTGATGAGGAGGGGACATGCGGGGGTGGCGAGCTCCAGGCCGCGGGCGATGGCGGCGGGAAGATCGGGCCGGGTTTCGAATGTGCCTTCGGGCAGCAGGGCGGCGAGTTCTTCCACGGGCGTGGCGCGCTTGCCCTCAAACTGGGTGAGAACGATCTGACGCGCGCGGGGGCGGAGCGCATCGAGCATCGCGTCGCGGTCCTTGTCGGACGATGCCGCGAAGACCAGTACGCAATCCTCAAACAAGTCGGCGAGCTTTCGCGCACCCGCGCCGTTGTGGGCCACGTCGATGAAGACCGGCGGTGTATCCAGCACTTTTTCAACGCGACAGGGCCAGGAAGCACTGGCGAGGCCGGTGGCGATGTGAGAGGCGTTGAGTTTCGGAAACGCGTCCATCAGTTGGGACGCGAGCGCGGCGGCCACGGCGGCGTTTTCGCCTTGATAGCGGCCCGGAAGAGCGAGTGAAACGTCTTCGAGCCGAAGGGCGCTGCTGGAGAAGCGCAGTCGCTGCGCCCAGGGGCTGCCGCTCGTTTCCGCGCGAAAGTCGCGACCCAGTTGGAGGAGGGGTGCGCCTTCCTCCTCCGCGCGGCGCGTAAACACGTCGAAGGCCTCCGGGCGGCGCTCGGCCGTGACCACCGGGATGCCCGGCTTGATGATCCCCGCCTTTTCAAAGGCGATCTTCGCCAGGGTGTCGCCCAGGAAGGCCGTGTGCTCCAGATCGATGTTGGTGATGGCCGTCGCCACGGGCGCGACCACATTGGTGCTGTCGAAGCGCCCGCCCATGCCCACCTCGATGATGGCCACATCCACCTTTTCCTGCGCGAAATAGCGGAAGCCTATGGCGGTGGTCATTTCGAAAAAGGTCGGGACACGATCCATCGCGGCCGAGACATCGCGAAAGAAGGCGATATTCTCTTCCAGCGCCGCTTCCGGTATTGGCTCGCCATCGATGAGAAAGCGCTCGGACACGTCGATCAGGTGGGGACTCGTAAAGCGGCCCGCGCGATAGCCCGCCGACCGCAGCATGGCCGAAATCATGGCGCAGACGCTGCCTTTGCCGTTGGTGCCGCCGACGTGAATAACCGGCACGGCCCGATGCGGATCACCCGCGGCACAAACAAGGGCCTGGATGTTCTCCAGGCCCAGTTTGATACCATGCAATGTCAGGTCGAACAGATACTGCCGCGCGGCGCTGTCCGGCCGCGTCAAGGCGGACGGTGTCATTCCTCCGCCGCATCCTCTTCACCGGCCTGCGCCACGGCAACCGGTTCAGACACGGCGGCAGTCGGGGGCACATAGGAGGCGATATCCTCATCCGCGTGGGGCGCGAGGTAGCGCAGCAGCTTGGCCAGGTGGGCGCGCAGGTCGTGGCGCTTCACGATGTGATCCACGAAGCCATTATCCTGCTGATACTCGGCGCGCTGAAATCCATCGGGCAGCTTGATCTTGAAGGCGCCCTCGATAAGACGGGCGCCGGCGAAGCCGATATAGGCCTTGGGCTCGGCAATCGTGATATCGCCCAGGCTCGCGAAACTGGCGAAAACACCGCCCGAGGTCGGGTCAGTCTGCACCACGATATAGGGCAAGCCCGCTTCGTTGATCTGGCGCACGGCGTCGGCGGTTTTGGCCATCTGCATGAGCGCCAGGATGCCCTCCTGCATGCGCGCGCCGCCGGAGGCCGCGAAAACGATGAGGGGCACCTCGTTCGCGATGGCGTCCTTCACCAGGCGGCAGAATTTCTCGCCCACGGCGGAGCCCATGCTCGCCATGACGAAGGACGAGTCCATACCGCCGATCGCGCAACGCACGCCTTCGATGCGCGCCATGCCGGTTACGAGCGCCTCATTGAGGCCGGAGAGCTCCCGTGCGCGGGAAATGCGCTCGGTATAGGTCTCCTTGCCTACGGCAAACCCGAGTGGATCCGCGGCGGTGATGCCGGTATGGGTCTCTTCAAAAGAGCCGGGATCGGACACCAGCTCGATCCGTTCCCGCGCGCCCATCCGGTAGTGATGGCCGCAGCCGGGACAGATCTGCATGTTCTCTTTGATGTCGGATTTGTACACGGTCTGCTTGCAGCCGTCGCACTTTATCCAGAGGCCGTCGGGCACGCCGGAGCTTTGCTTCTTGTTTTTCCGCCCGAAGGGGGTACGTTCGAAAAACGCCATAGTTGCTGCCTTTTTTCCTAATCTCTAGAGCGCCGCGCCGTCGAATTTGGGCGCATAGTATACAAGGCGGCCGCAGTGATTGCACGGCATGAACTTGTCGCCCGCGAGGATCTCGTTCACGTGTTGCGCGGTGATGGTCATGAAGCATCCCGAGCAGGATTCCCCCTGCAGGGGCACCAGCGCGGGTCCCGTCTTCTTCGCCTTGCGGATGCGCTCATACTTGCTGAGCATGGAGGGGTCGATCTCGGCCACCAGCGGCGCGCGCTGGGCTTCGAGGGCCTTGCGCTCGGAAACGGCCACCGCGAGTTCGCCATCGATCTTCGCGCATTCGGCGTTGATCTCTTCCTGCTCCGCGCCGATGCGCTTCTTGTCTTCCTCCAGGCAGGATTTCGCCTCGTCCAGCTCCATCATGATCGCGATGATCCGCTCTTCCTTGATGGCGATCTGCTTCTTGTGCATTTCCATTTCGTGGAGCAGGGCCTGATACTCTTCGTTCTTTTTCACGGAGAGAAGCTGGTTCTCCTTCTTCTTGATATCCGCCTGCTTCGCGGCGATATCCCCCTCGCATTCGCGCTGTTCGAGGAGCAGCCCCTTGTGCCGGTTCTCGCTGGACTTCAGCTCGTCCTCCAGGCGCTTCTTGTGGATATCGTACTTGCTTTTCTGCTTGGGGATCTCGGTTTCGCGCAAACGGAGCTTCTCTATCTGCAGATCGAGGGATTGTAATTTCAGTAAACTCTTCAAAGCGCTGCGCCTCCGCGTCCAGTTGATTCAATCATTCGTTCCCGGCGCCGACTCTCCGGCGGCGGTCCGGGCATAAAAAAACCGCAGCGCTGGGCTGCGGTAGTAGCTTTCGCTTCCACACCATGGTGACACGGGGCGAAAACGAAACCCCGCGCCTTGTACCGCGGATTCGCGGCAGGCGTGCTGAAACGGGAAGGTACGGAAACCCGGGACAGGATTCCCATGGCCAACGAATGATTTTCCGTCACAATACACATCCCGTGATCATACCCTTTATTCGGGCAACATGCAATCTCGTTTTGGCGCGCGGTGGATGGCGATTTCACCCGTGCGCACCAGCTCGGTAATCTGGTAGGGCCGCAGCATGTCGATGCAGGCGTTGATCTTGCCCTCGGCGCCGGTCACTTCGACCGTCAGGGAAGAGGCGCCCACATCCACGATACTGGCGCGGAATATGGTGGCGATCTCCACCACTTCGCCGCGCTGCTCCTTGCCCGCGTTCACCTTGATGAGCACGAGCTCGCGCTCCACAAAAGAGGAGGTCGTAAGGTCGGTGACTTCGATCACGTCCACCAGCTTGTTCAACTGCTGGATCATCTGGAAGAGCACCTGATCGTCGCCCCGGACCACCACCGTCATCCGGGAGATCTCGGGGTCCATGGTCTCGCCCACGCAGAGGCTGATGATGTTGTAGCCGCGCGCACTGAACAGCCCCGACACGCGGGCGAGCACGCCGAAGTGGTTTTCCACAAGAACACTGATGGTGTGTTTTTTCAATGTTTCCACTTCCATTCCTTCCTCTGTCCCGTGGCCCGCGGGAATTGCGCTCTAGGCATTATACTCGTTCATCGCCCGATCAATACCGCCTTCGAGCCAGGCCAGCGCGGCGTCGCTGCCGCGCTCCAGCATGGATTCCACGGCGGGCCGCTCCTCGGGCTGAAAGGAGGAAAGCACGTGATCGGCCAGATCCCGGCTCTTTCGATCATCCCCCACACCCATGCGCATCCGGTGGAAATCCGGGCTGCCGGTCCGCTCGATGATGGACTTGAGGCCGTTGTGACCGCCCGCGCTACCGCCCGCCCGGAAACGAATCCGGCCAAGGGCCAGGTTGATATCGTCCACCACGACAAGCAGGTCGGACGGGTCGAAGATGGCGTTCCGGCAGACGCTGGCGACGCAATCGCCGCTCCGGTTCATGAAGGTCTGCGGCTTCACCAGCAGGATTTTTTCCGTGCCCAGGCGCGCGGGGGCCAGCAGGCCGCCGTGCTTCTCCTTGTTGTCGAAAGAAACATTCAGGCGTCGGGCCAGTTGGTCGAGCAGCAGGAAGCCGAGGTTGTGCCGGGTGTTCCGGTAACCCGGCCCGGGATTGCCCAGGCCAGCGATGATCTTCATGAGGAAATCCGCCCGGCGCCGGGCTGTACGCCCGGCACCGGTTCAAACCTGTTATTTCTTCTTGCCCTTCTTGCCGTCCGCCGGGGCTTCCGCCACGGCCACCACGCGCGGCGGGTGGATCGTGATGATCGTGCGGTCGGGGTCGGTCACAACTTTGATGTTGTCCGGAACCTTCAGGTCGGCCACGTGGAGCAGGCCGCCGATGCGCAGTTCGCTGATATCCACGTCCAGATGGGCGGGGGTATCCAGCGGCAGGCATTCAATTTCGAGTTCGCGCAGCGGCTGATCCGGCACGCCGCCCTCCACGATGCCGGGGCACTGGCCCACGAGCGCGAGGGGCACCAGGGTGTGAATCGGCTTCGCCAGATCGATGCGGAGCAGGTCGGCGTGGATGATATGCTCCTTCACCGGATGGTGCTGCACCGCCTTGACAAGGACCGGACCGCTGAGCTCGGGCTTGTCCTCGACATTGGCCTGCATGATGGCGTGTTCGCCCTGGCTGCCGTGCAGCGCGCTGACGAAGGCCTTCGCGTTGACCATGACCGAGACGACGCCCTTCTTCTCGCCGTACATCACGGCGGGAATCGAGCCCGTAACGCGGCGGCGACGGGCCGGGCCCTTGCCGCTCTCTTCACGGGTGCTGATGTTGATCGTTTGAAGTTCCATGCTATTTGAGCCTCCGAATCGGCGTCAGGTCTTGAATAGATTGCTGACGGATTCATCCTTGTGAATTCTGCGGATAGCTTCCCCGATCAAGGCCGCAAGGGAGAGCACCTGAACCTTCGGGTTGCTCCGGGCCTTCTCGGACAGGGGAATTGAATCACATACCAGTATTTCCTCGAGTTCCGAATTCTCTATATTGTCCAGCGCAGGCCCGCTGAAAACGGGGTGCGTGGCGCACGCGCGCACCGAGAGCGCGCCATGGGCCTTGATGGCCTTGGCCGCCTTGGCCAGCGTGCCCGCGGTGTCGATCATATCGTCGAAAAGCAGGGCATGCTTCCCGGTGACGTCACCGATAATGTTCATGACTTCGGCAACATTTTCCTTCGGCCGCCGCTTGTCCACGATCGCCAGGGGAACGCCCAGTCGATTCGCAAACTCCCGGGCGCGACCCACACTGCCGGTGTCGGGAGATATCACCATCAAGTCTTCCTGAAGGGCGCGGTGGCTCTTCAGATAATTCACAAACACCACCTCCGCCGAAAGATGATCCAGCGGAATATCGAAAAATCCCTGGATCTGGCCGCAGTGGAGGTCCACCGTCAGCACGCGATTGGCGCCCGCCGCCGTAAGGAGGTTGGCCACCAGCTTCGCCGTGATCGGCACCCGCGCCTTGTCTTTTCGATCCTGTCGGGCATAGCCAAAATAGGGCATGACCGCCGTGATCCGCTCCGCCGACGCGCGCTTCGCGGCGTCGATCATGATGAGCAACTCCATCAGGTGCCGGTTCACCGGCGGCGAGGTGCTGTTCACAAGAAACACATCGCGCCCGCGGATGTTGTCCGCGATCTGCACCCGAATTTCACCATCGGAAAAACGTCCGACGCTGGCGCGCGCGGGCTCGCATCCCAGGTGCTCACAAATGCCAGCCGTCAGCGCCTCGGAGGCGCCGCCGCTGAACACTTTCATATCGCTCGTGTAGGCCACTGAGATGCCAAGTCCTTTACCCAATATGACCTTCCGTGGAAAGCAAAAAAATGGCAGGGGCGGAAGGATTCGAACCTACGATGACCTGCACCAAAAGCAGGTGCCTTACCACTTGGCCACGCCCCTGTGATGTTCAGCCGACACAGCCCTCCGCCCTTCAAGAGCGAGGACCGACAGATGCACAGCGCACACGTGTTTCACGTTGCGGCGTCACGGGATTGGCGAGTATAGCAAGCGGGGGAAGGGCAAGTCAATGAATTGAGGCGTCAACCTACGGCCTCGCTCACCGGACCTTCCGGATTCGCTCCATCAACTTGAGCGACTGCCGGGTGAGATCCTCCGCCTGCTCAATCAGGTCGTCATCATGATTGCGCCGGACCTTCAGCCGCAATCCCGCGATCTTTCGCGCCAGCGGGAGCACCGAGACACCCATCTCGAAAGCGGCGTCGACCTGGCCCGTTCCCAGGAGGCGACAGAGTGCGCCATCGCAGGCGCAGATGGCGGCCCCCGCCTTGGTCAGGCTGCTCCGGGCCTCGGCCAGCTTCGGCGCGCGGTAGATGGAGTTGATCAGTTGCTCCCGGGCTTCGAGGGTCTTGAGCGCATCTTGAAGGGGCTCCCCCGCTCCAATCTGGTGCAGTGACCGCTGGACCGCCTTCGTGTCCAGGTTGTGCCGACGGGCCAGCCCAAGATCCAGCGCTATTTGACGTCGATCATCGTCGCGCAGGCGGCTGCTGATTGCGTCGCGCAACTCCTCGCAGACATGCCGCCGGGCGACGAGCATGATCTGGCCCTGGCCGGGAAACATTTCCAGATGGCGCCGCCAGGCGACGGGCTGCCAGTTGCGGCTGCGAACGAAATCGGTCATATCGAAGACTTCGAGCCCCTCGGGGAGGCCCTGGGGCACGTCGATATAGACCGTCGTGACCTCGGTGAGCTCGTTGCTGATCACGTAGAGCAGCAGGTAATCCGGCCCCTCCAGCCAGCGCCACTGGATGGCGGGCATACCGGGCGGGCGCGTGGTCTCGCGGTGCTCCTCCCAGGTAATGTCGAAGCAGTGGAGCGGGGGCTCGTCAAGGGGCCTCGCCTTGAGGAAAATCGGCGCGAGGGCGGAGAATCGCTCCATGCGATGGCCGAGCTCCGACCAGTTGTCGCTGAAATTGAGGAAGGGCCCCGTGAGCGAGCGCTGGATATTGCCCTGCACCCAGATCGGATCATTGTGATACGCGAAGGAAAACCAGCCTCTCGCCCCGTGCGCAAAGCCGAGATTGATCATCAGGCGCATTTCCGGGCTCGTGTTCCATTCGGGTGTGTCCGTGGCGTACACGAAGGCCGGCGCGACGACCCAGACATGCTGGCCGTCGGCCAGGTGATAATGGGCCTTGAGCGTATCCCCCATTTCCCAGGGCACGTGGGACTTGAAGTGGGATATGCCGCACACCGGAAAGTGGGGCGCGTACAAGGGGAAATTGGTCGGCTCGCGGAGAAGCACCGCCAGGGGATGGTGCGGATCCACGTCGTGGATCAGGGGCTGGGCCTCCATATGCATCTTGAAAGATTGCGATGGCGGCTCGTCTTGAATGGACCAGGCCAGGATGGCGGGCGAATCGGCATAGGGGCGGATGTCGCGCTCGATATACTTGGACTTCTCCGCGTTGAACTCGCTGCGGGGCCAATGGTGGTGCGCCAATACACGGATGCCATAGGATTCCGCCAGCCCGAGGACTTCGCGCCACTCGGATTGGGAGAGGCGGTCAATCTCTTCGATCGCCACACTGTTGTGGTGGTGGCGGGCCACATCTTCCAGGGCGAGACGCCAATAGTCGCGAAACGAAATCTCCATGCACTCCGCCATGCGCTTGGCCGTGCCCGCTTTCATGTACACGCCGAGAGGGAGAAACTCGTCGAGAAGGTCATAGTGCGCCGACTTCGGGGCCGGTCCCCGGCCACTGGCGGGACCATAGCAGGCCTCGTGCTCTTTGGCGCTCAGGCCGCGGAATCGGACCGACTGTATCTCCAGGACCTCCGTGCGGCGCTTGGTCCCGTAGAGGCGAAAAGTACAGTGGAGCACCTGATGCGGAAAGCCGTGGTGCTGCACCAGGCGCGCCACCGTCTGCCACGACTGGACGGGTTCGAGGCCGTCGAAGTGCAATCCGCCCTGATAGCTCAGGGTCCATGCCGGGCGGGCCGAAACGGAGGCGCAACGGTAGGTGATTTCCGCTACGGGAAATCGATTGAGATCGATTGGAAAGCGGGAGTCGAGGCTGCGGCGGGAGCTGAGCGACACCCAGAAACTGGGATCGCTCGACGGCAGGTTGTCGATGGGGCGCACCCCCTCAAAATGCCCGACCAGACTGACGCCCCCATCCCCCAGCTTGCGTTCCGCGGGAATGGACTGCCACTCTCGGTCTGACTCGTCGTCCACGAGGTGCCAATGGGCGATGTCCGACGCGGTAAACTCCACATACTCCGCGGCGTCGCGCCCTTCGGGGTCGGGCTTCTCCAGCACTGTCTTGAGGAATCCGGCGTACTTGTAGTTCATCCGTGGCAACCACCCTTCCAAGCGGAACCTGCACCGGGACTGCCCGGTGCTCAACAAGGCACCGGACGGGTGTAACAGAGGTCCCGGACGCTGATACTATCCAAGCACCCTTCACATTCGCAACCAAAAGCACGGGAGACCGGAGGATCCATGAAACATATCAAACTCGCAACACGCACCCCACAGACCGCCAATATCAATCTGGACGGGTTTATCAACGCCAAAGTACAAACCAAAGAAAACGTGATCAACGCCAAGGCGGGAGCGTTTTAGCGGTTGACAGTTGATCCGCCGCAGGCGGAACAGTTGACAGCGACGCGACCCATAAGACCCATAAGACCCATAAGACCCATTCCCGCAAGCTGCGGAGAAACCATCAACTGTTCCGCATGCGGCGGATCAACCGTCCATTGTCAACTGTCAACTGAAACCGGTACTATAGCGGCCCAACCCGCACAGGAGTACCGTACATGCGCAAAGAGTCCCTCGATTTCCTGAAACGTCTGCTGGCCACCCCGAGCCCTTCCGGCTTCGAAGAAAAGATCCAGAAGGTCTGCAAAGCCTACATGGAACCCTTCGTGGACGAGATCTACAAGGACGTCCACGGCAACCAGTTTCACGTCCTCAACAAGGGCGCGGACCTGCGCATCATGCTGGCGGGACACGTGGACGAAATCGCGCTCATGGTCAACACCATCGACGCCAACGGCTTTATCGGTTTCGTGCCGATCGGTGGCGTGGACAGTGCCGTGCTGGGCGGCCAGAGGGTTACGGTGCATGGCGCCGACGGCCCGGTGCCGGGCGTCATCGGACGCAAGGCCATTCACCTGACTCCGGTGGAGGACCGCAATAAGCCCCTGGAAATGCACCAGATGTGGGTGGACATCGGCGCAAAAGACAAAAAGGACGCCGAAAAGCACGTCACCATCGGCGACCCCATCACCATCGCCGTGGGCTATCAGGAATTGATGAACGAGATGGTCGTCGCCCGCGCGCTGGATGATCGGGTGGGCGCTTTTGTGATTATGGAGGCCGTGCGCCTGCTGGCGAACAAGAAGATCAACGTGGCGGTCTATTGCATCACCACGGTTCAGGAAGAAATCGGCCTGCGCGGCGCCACCACCAGCGCCTACGGTTGCCACCCCCACGCGGGCCTCGCCGTCGATGTGGCCTGGGCCACCGACCACCCCAGGGGCGAGGGCGAGCGCTACGGCGAGACCGCCATCGGCAAAGGGCCCATCATCAGCCGTGGCCCGAACATTAATCCCGTGGTGCACAAGGGCATCGTGGCAACCGCGAAGAAGCACAAGATTCCGATCCAGCCCCTGGCGATGCCGCGCGGCACCGGCACGGACGCCAATGCCATGCAGCTCAGCCGCGGCGGCGTAGCAACGGGCCTCATCGGCATTCCCAACCGCTACATGCACACGCCGGTGGAACTGGTTTCGCTGACCGATGTGGAGAATGCCTCCAAGCTGATCGCGGAGTGGATCCTTTCGCTGAAAGCCAACACGAGCTTCATCCCCAACTGAACGCTCCGACAATCCGAACTCCATCCATTCATTCACGGCCCCGAGCCCATTGCATCGGGGCCTTTTCGTTCTACTCCAACAGAGCGAATCGAAGAAATCATCCTGATTCCTTCAACTGGGGCTGCATTGTGTTCAATAGTCTGCCGCGCATTCCTGATATCATGGTTAAAGCTGGCTTGCACCAAATATCCCGTCATGCGGCGTCCCATTGTTCCAGATTCCCACGGGGACGCAAACCTTCAGCGCAATGTCATGCGCCCTGCAAGACCAAAAGGAGCATCGATTGAAGTATCACAGCCCACCTGTGCACACCCCGCGCAGCCAAATGTATGCGCTCCTGCTGGCCGCCTCCCTCCTTTCGACCTTTGCGAGCAGCGAGACTTTCGTGATCGAGACTGCCGCCCTCCGCTATGAGGTGAACCACACAGGGCGAAGCGTCGCTCTGCTCGACAAATCCACCGGCGACAACCTCCTCGCCAAGGGGGCCGACACCCCCCTATGCACCTTCCAGAAAGATGGAGCCACGTGGGAGTCCCTTTCCCTCGCCGTGCGCGATGGATTGTGGCATGTGGGCTTCGGCGATAGTGGCGTGACGATCGTACTTCGACCGGAAACCTTTTCGACCCATTTCACTCTCGAGGTGGTCTCGGTGAGCGAAGCAGGCGTCGACCAGCTCAATTTCATGTACCTTCCGCTGGGTGCGCAGGCCCGGCAGAGCAACCTGGCCGTATGCAGCCTGGCCCTCAACCTGCAGACCAATGTGCCCGAACTCCCCGGACCGATGGTTACACCCATGGCCACCTGCTATCCCCGCTTCGGCCTGGTGGGCGCGAAAGCGGCCCTCATCGCTGCACCGCAACCGGAAATGCGCGCGGCCATCCAGCACGTGATGCTGTCATCGAACGCCCTCCCCCACTCGCCACTGGGCGGTCCCTGGGCCCTCGATGCCAAAATAAATCGAGGTTCCTATCTCATCGACACGGAGGGCGAGGTGGGCGAATCCTCCATCGACGCCTGGATCGCCCTTGCGAGAAACCTGGGCATGAAGCAGATCGACTTTCACACGGGCAAGTCCATGCGCTTTGGCGATCTCCGGCCCAACCCCGAGCGCTACCCCGGCGGTGCCGATGGCGTGAAGGCCGTCGTGGACAAGCTCCATGACGCCGGGCTGGAAGCGGGCCTGCACACCTACGCCTTCTACATCGCGAAGGACACGCCCTGGGTCACGCCCGTGCCGGATCGGCGGCTGGCGACATCGGCCACGTTCACGCTGGATGCCGATATTGATGCATTGACCAACGCGATACCCGTCGCCGAGTCGACTGCGGCCGTGTCGACCATGACCGGCTTTCAAATCCGCAACAGCGTTACCCTGCGCATCGACGACGAACTAATCGTTTTCTCCGGTGTAAACGCCGAAGCGCCGTTCGGCTTCACGAATTGCGAGCGGGGCGCCCTGGGCACCACGGCCGCGCCCCACGCCAAAGGCGTGGAGGTGGTGCAACTGAAGGAATGCTTCGGCCTCTTTGTGCCCGATGGCGACAGCCCCCTCTTCACCGAAGTGGCGGCCCGCACGGCGGAGGTCTACAATCAGGCCGGCTTCGACATGATCTATCTCGATGCCCTCGACGGGGCGGATATCATGGCGGGCGGCCTGAATAGCTGGCACTATGCCGCAAAGTTTGTTTTCGAACTCAATGCGCGCCTGGAGCGCCCCGCCCTTTTCGAAATGAGCACCATCACCCACCATGTGTGGATGCTGCGCTCGCGCATGGGCGCGTGGGACGTCCCCGCCCGGGGCGCGCAACGCCTGGCCGACATCCACGCCCTCGCCAATGAATCGGCGGGCCGCAACTACATGCCGGTGAACCTGGGCTGGAGTGGGATCTTCGATTGGGCCCCCGTGCAGCCGGAGCGCACCTTCGCCAGCGATGTGGAGCACCTCTGCGCCCGGGCCCTGGCCACGGATTCCAGCCTCTCGCTACTCGTGGGCTTCACCCCCGCCTCGTGGGAGCGCTCCGCGAATGTGCGGCGACTCGGCGGCATCATTCAACGCTATGAGACCCTTCGGCTCGACGGCGGACTGCCCGCCGGTGTGCTCGCGCGCCTTCGGGAATCCCGCAAACCCTTTGTGGTGACGCAGGACGACGGCGGAACCTGGCAGGCGCGCTTGCGCCGCGAGACCGCGCACACGTTGCAGGAAGACGCCGCGACTGAGTGGGGGGTAGACAATCCTTTCGAAGGTCAGCGCCCGCGGATCCGGATTGAGGGACTCGCCGCATTGAAGCCCCTCTCCGACAGCGAGTCTAAGCTACTCGTCGATGGAAACGATCATGCCGACCTGAAGCCCCTGCCCGTCGCGGAGGGCGTGACCTTCTCCTGGGCCACAGGTCCCGCTGCACCCGAAGGGACCGCGCCCAGCTTGAAGCTGATGGCCCGGAACGATGGCGCATCGGCCCATTCCGCCTGGGGCGGCGCGGGCAAGCGCTTCTCGCCCGCACTCAATCTCTACAATCGCGGTATCGGGCTGTGGGTCCACGGCGATGGCTCCGGCGCCGTGCTGAATGTGCAATTGAAGAGCTCGGAAGCCGCTGCGGGCGGTCGGGCGGAGCACTACGTGAACCTCGACTTCCAGGGCTGGCGCTATGTGGAACTGGTGGAGCCCGAGTCCGCGCGGCTCGGTGAATTCGGCTGGCCCTACTCCAAACGGCATGCGGACTGGAAAGGCGAAGTACCCTTCGGCGAGGTATTGCACGACTACATCCTCTGGGTGAACTATGGAGAAATCGCGGAGCTGAACCTCTGGCTCAACAACGTGCCCGAGGGATCCAGCGCGGAGTGCGTCGTGGGTTCGGTCTCCGCCGTGCCCCTGAGGGGTGTCGGCCTGGTCTCTCCGAAGCTAAGCGTGAACGGTACCCTGCTGGAAGTGCCGCTGACGATCAACAGCGGCGAGTACGTCGAAGTGGAGCCTGCGGGTATGGCCACGCACTACAACGCCGTGGGGGATAACCTTCAAACGATTGAATTGCCCGCGCCCCCGATGCTGCTACCGGGACCTAACTCGCTGAGTCTGGACCGAGCAAACCAACCGAGTCGCGCCCGGGTGACGCTCACCCTCGTGGGACCGCCCGAAGCGGAACCCTGAGTCGATGGTTTCGACCGTCCCCGGCGGGACGGCGCCCAGTTCAAGTTTGGGTACCGGTCACCGTGGAGTGCCGACATGCCGCGTAAATGATTGGTCAAATCTGACAACACCTCTTCAATTCCTGCCCCTGTTCATCGCGATTACCGCCAGAACAGCGCCGTGATACGCCAAAAACTCCATAAGTAGCAACATCTTACACTACAGACGGAAATTTGGCACTCCCTATGCTTCACCCTCTCTTGAGAGAGAGTCTGGGATTGGCGGTCTTGGGATACCGCCAATACCCCGTGGTGATTACACCACCAGAAAGGTAGGCGTGCTGTGAAGAAGGGATGTCGCGGGTTGACCCTCTTCGCAATACTGCTGGGCACGGTATTGGCGGAGACAAATGCGGGTGCAACCACACTGGGATCGGAGCGGGAGGAGCATGGAACGGGTCAGACCCTGGAGCGCGGAATGACGCTACACGGGAGCTGGTCAGGAGAATCCGCAGGTTCGGGCATTGCCATTGCTCCGCCCCCGCTCCAGCTTTTCGAATCCGCCCTCACTTGGATTGGAGATCCCGCGCCGCCCCGTACCTCGATTAGTACGCTGGACACTCCTGAACAGGACACCCCGAAATCGAAAATCTCCAACGGCGTAGCCGCTTCCGGCCCGGAGGGGAATACACACGGAGCCGGAGACGTGAACTTCCGATCAAAAGGACCGGCGCTTCAGATCGACGATATTCTTTCGTGGAAATCGACGGGCGACACGCCGCCCGCCGATCCTGAGGACTGGCTTTTCCGCCTTCAATACTCCAAAGCCTCCAGCTATCAGACCCCCGATCCCAACCCGCCATTCCCCATTCCCGAACCAGCGACGAGCACGGTGATGCTGATGGGTCTCGCGGGAATCTTGTCATGGCGTCGGCGCGTCTGAAATAGACCGGCGCAATCGGACGGGATCAGTCGCTTTCGAACTCTTCCACAATCTCGCGCTGCCGTCCGAGGTCTGATTCCACACCCATCGGAGGGCCGGCATGAAGCGGCTCCTGTGGAAAGGGCAGCTCAAGCTGCTGGCGTCGCAGCAGATCGTAACGCTTGAGTAAACGGAGCGTCTGAAGGGTATGGGAAGGGGCATAGTTTCCGTGGCCGCTCAACTGCCCCGCCAGCGCGGCCAGGAGCGCGCCAAATTCGAGAACGTGGCCGATGCCCAGCGCCTGAAGCAACTGGAGCGCGCGGGTGCGTGGAACGGCGGATGCGGGCAACTCCGAGATCACCAGAATCGTCGTGAAATCGGCGCCGCCAAAAGCTTCGCGGGCGAGATCTTCCACCTCGCGCGAGGCCACGTGGGCCAGAATCGGGCTGGACTCTATAACCGACGGATAAAAACGATCCCCGTGCCAGGCCCGCACCTCCACCACCGCGCGCTGAACCGATTGTATGGTGGCGCCGGAAAGCAGGAATGGCGCTCGACCTCCCTCGTCTCCACGAAGATGTTCCACGAAAAGCAAAGACGCATCCTCACTGGCCTTTGCCCGCTCGTCGCCATGGCGCCAGTGGGTCAACACACTGAACCGGTTCAGCTCGAAGAACTCCCGAACCAGTTGCAGGTTGATCTCGCTCATGCCGGGGGCTTTTCGGCGCCCGAACCGGCCAGCAGCGCCGCCACGCGGCTCTTCGGGCGAAGGGCAACGATATCGACCGACAGCTCCCGTGCATCGGCATAACGATCGAGGCGCAGGAGGCACATGCCCCGCCGTTCGAGGACGTCGGCCAGTTCAAAATGCTCGCCATAAGAGTAGTAGTGCACCGCCGTATCCATATGGCTCTGGGCGGTCTGAAAGGCCGCCAGCGCGGCGACAAAATTCTTGCGGGCAAAGTACAACTCACCCCGCAAAAAGTGGGCCTCGGGCTGCTCGGGACTGCCCTCGACGGAGCGCTCCAGCAAGGCATCCGCCTGGTCAAAGGCCGTCAGGGCTACATCGTGGAAGCCGACGAGCTGCGCGGCGCGGGCCTGGAGGTAGAGTGCGGCGAAGTTGGCGCCGCCATTGGTCACGGCTTGCGTGGCCATGGTAAAGGCAAGGTCCCACTCGCCCTTTTCGAAAGCGCAGCAGCCGAGTCCCAGCATCGCCCGGGCATTGTCAGGTTTGACCTTGAGGACCTCCTGGAATATATCGAGGGCCTTGGTTCCATTGCCGCCTTCGAGCAGGGCAAAGCCCAGATCGAGGCGGGGCGGCAGGGGATTGGGCCTGGCCTTGATGGCGCGATAAAAGCACTCCACCGCCTGCTGGAGCTTTCCCTGACGCTGATAGCAGCGGCCCAACTGGTGGCAACTGGCGACGTGATAGGGATCAAGCTGGAGGACCTTCTCGAAATGGCGGATCGCCGCGGCGGTCTCGCCCTTCATGCTGGCGGTAACGCCTTCGTCGTAATAGCTGTCGGCTGTTTCGCCGCCAAAGACCATGGGGTACGTCCTCTCGGAAGTTAACAGGTCACCGCGGCCAGGGCCGCGCGCACCTGTGCCTCCGTTATATCAGTTCGCTGCACCACGCGGCCAATTTGATCCGCCACAATAAACTTCATGGTGCCCGCGCGGACCTTCTTGTCCTTGCGCATCGCGTCGATGGCTTCGTCCGCCGGCAACCCGGCCCAGGAGACGGGCAGACCGTAGGCGCTGAATATATTGCGCTGCCGCGCGTCGAAGTCGGCGCCCACCATGCCCAGTTCCACCGCCAGTGCGCCCGCTGCAACCATGCCAATGGCGATGGCTTCGCCGTGCAGGAATTTCTCGTAGTTCGTGACGGATTCTATGGCATGGCCGAAGGTGTGGCCATAGTTCAAATTGGCCCGCGCGCCGTTTTCCTTTTCGTCCTCCGCGACGACGGCCGCCTTGATCTCGCAGGAACGCACAATCGGCACGGCGAGGGCTTCGGGATCTTTCGCGAGAATCGCGGCGGCGTTCCGCTCCATGAACTCGAATAGTTTCTCATCCGCGATGATGCCGTGCTTGATGGCCTCGGCAAGTCCCGCGCGCAGCTCGCGATCCGGCAGAGACTGAAGCAGGTCCATATCGATAAGCACGCCCAGGGGCTGGTGGAAGGCGCCAATGGTATTTTTTCCCAGGGGATGGTTCACCCCCGTCTTCCCCCCCACACTGGAATCCACCTGAGCCACAATGGTGGTGGGAATCTGAATAAACGGAATGCCGCGCATGAACGAAGCGGCGGCATAGCCCGCCACATCGCCGACGACCCCGCCACCCAGCGCAAGAATGAGGCTGGTGCGATCAAGACCCTCTGCGAGAAAGGTGCCGCAGATGTCCTCCACGGCGGCCATGCGTTTGAACGGCTCGCCCGCCTGCATCGCATGCACGGCCACATGGTGGCCCGCTTCCACGAGGGGCGCTTTCACGCGGTCGGCATAGAGCGGACCCACGTTGGTGTCGGTGACGATGCCGATGCGGCCCTTGATGCCCGTACGCTTTACCAGCGCGGGCAACTCCGACAAGATGCCGTTGCCGATGTGGATGGGGTAGGCGCGTTCGCCAAGCTCTACATTTACGGTTGTGATGATCATTGAATTACCATTTTCGCTCATGAAAAAAAGCGCCCGTGACCGCCGTTGCGATCACGGGCGCGACGTCCAGTGATTATACCGTAACTTTCACGGTCCGCTTCGTGTCGGCGGCCTTCTCGCACGCCAGAATCACCGCGAGACTCTTCAGGCCCTCTTCACCGGTGCAGAAGGGCGCTTCCTCGCCCAGGATCGCGCGGACGAATGCGCCGCCCACGTCCAGACCCCAGGAACCGTCGTAGTTCGTGGGCGGTGCGGGCAGATCGAAGTTGATGGTGCATTTAGGATTGAGCAGGTGGGCCACCAGAGGCTTGTCGGGCTGAAGGCCCACTTCAAGCGTGCCGTTGGCGCAGTGCAGGATCACATAGTTCGCATCGCGGCCCTTGACCGTCCACGAGGCCGCCAGGGTGCCCACGGTACCGTCATCGAACTTGAAGGACGCCACGAAGTTGTCTTCCACGTCGGCCCGCTTCTTCTCCAGCGTTTCGTAGAAGGCGTTCACCTCCACGATCTCCTTCCCGGTGAGGAAGCGGATCAGGTCGGCCTTGTGCACGCCGAGATCGGCCATGGCGCCAAAGCGGGCCTCTTTCTTCTTGAAGAACCACTTGCCCGTGGGACTCCAGAATTCCGGACCCTCATGGCCAAACATGGCGGTGACGTGGAGCACCTTCCCCATGATGCCGCTGTCCATCACTTCCTTCGCCTTCACGTGACCGATATATTTCCGCTGGCTCTGGTTGACCATGAGCAGCTTCTTCGCCTTTTTGGCGGCGGCCACCATGTTCTTCCCTTCCAGCAGGCTCATGGCCATGGGCTTTTCCACGAGCACGTGCTTGCCCGCCTTCAACGCCGCAATGGTCACTTCGCCGTGGAACTTGTTCGGGCTGCACACGGACACCGCGTCCACATTCTTGTCCTTCAACAACGCCTTATAGTCGGTGTAAATCGCGGCTTCCGGCGCGAACTTCGCCGCCACGCCCGCGGCGCGGCTCTTGTCCACGTCGCAGAAGGCGACCAGTTCGGCCTGGGGGCAGGCGGCGTAGTCGGGGATGTGGAGGCGCTCGGCAATGGCGCCGCAAGCGATGATGCCAACTCGGACTTTCTTGGACATGGTGCTCTTCTCCTTCGCAGGTAATTCGGGCTTGTGTGACGCGGCGCGGGTGGAAGGTTGCGCGCGTTTTACGTTCCCCGGATGAATCGTGTCCACTATTGTAAACCTGCGCGAGACGGGAAGCAATTTGCGGACCTTGGGCGGAGCGGACCAACCGGAAAGAGGCGGAAAGACATAGATTTCAATTCAGTCCTATTCCAGCTATCCGTCCTACAAATACCCCATGCCCTCCAGGCCCTGTTCCAGCTCTTCATTGAAGGGCTGGTCTTCCGCTTCGAAGAACGAAGGAAAACTCGCGAGCCAGGTATCCAGCAATGCGCTCAGTTCCTTGACCCGCTCGGGCTGCTCCGCAGCGAGGTCACGCTGCTCGTCGGGATCGGCGGCGAGGTCATAAAGCTGAACAAGCTCGCTGCCCGCGATGCGAATCAGTTTATAGTCACCGAGGATTACCGTGTGCATCGGCGTCTCGGTTTTGTTTGTCGTGCCCTGAGCGAAGATGGGCTCCGCCGGCGGCGCATCCACTTCGCCGCGCAGCAGCGGAGCGAGACTCTTGCCCCGCCACGCGTCGGCGGCGGGCAATTGGAGCATATCCGCCAGGGTGGGTATCAGATGAATGGCGGACACGGGCGCGGAAACAACCTGTTCTTGGATGCCCGGTCCGGTGAGAATCAGGGGAACGTGCAATTGCTCTTCGTACAAGGCTTGCCCGTGCCCCCACTGCCCGTGGTCCCACAACTCTTCGCCATGATCTGAGGTGAAGCAGAAGTAGGTGTTTTCCGCAACGCCTTCGGCCTTCAGCATGTCGAGAATTTTGCCGGCATATTCATCAATATAGGCCACTTCGCCTTCATAGAGCGATTTCACGTAATCTCGATCCGGTTCGGCCACGGCAAAGTTTTTCCCCAGAATGGGCAATCCCCACTGCTCGCCACCGGCATAGGGATGAAAGAAAGGCCAGGGCCCTTCATGGACCCGGCGCAGAGACTCGGGCGGGTCGTAGGGCGCGTGGGGATCGATGTAGTGCACCCAGAGGAAGAAAGGCTGGTTGCGGTGGCGCCTGATGAAGGCCCGCGCGTAATGGTCCAGATCGCGCGTCGTATTGTGGGGCCGGATCTCGGCCAGGGCCGGACACCACGCCTCCACCAGCGCCCCCAGAAATGGCAGCGCGGCGAAGTAGCCCTCTTCCATTAGAAGAATCGGATGGGAACTTGCCCGGGTCTGGATCCCCTCCATCGTGCCGGGAATCGAGGGCAAAAACGCATTGGCCGTTACCGCACCCGTGACGTAACCCGCCGCTTCCAGGCGCATGGGCAGCGTGGGCTCGCTGAGATCCACTTCGTAACGGTTCATCTGTAGACTCCACACGGGGTGGCCACTGCCGGGCGTAAGCGAGCGCGGATACTGGGACGACAACAGCCCCGTCATGGAGGGCAGCGTCCAGGGCGCCAGCGAATAGCTGCGGTCGAAGCGCGTGCCCGACGCCGCCAGTCGCTCCAGGTTGGGCGTGGGCACCTGGCCGCCATAGGCGCTGCAATAGTCGGCCCGAAGCGTATCCGCCACCATGAACACGAGGTTGGGCCGGTCGACATCCCGCCCGACCGGGCGCAGCAGGATTCCGGTACTTACGGGCGGCAAAACAATCACTACGAACGCGGTTGCAAGCAGCGCACGCGGACGCGGCGCCAGAATCTGTGTCGAAAAAAGCAGCACCGCTGACATGCAGGACCACAGTGCCGGATAGATCGTCACCAGCGTGGCCCGATCCGGACGGAAGAGGGCGTACTCCCCCGCAGCCACAAGCGCGCTGAGCGACGATAGCCCGAGGGCGATCAGCAGTCCGCCGAAGCGCGCCGTGGACCACCAGCGCCCCTGCCCCACCGTCATCGCCCCGCTGCACCCGATCAAAGCCGTGGCGACGATGACATCATCCAGCGTGGGGGTCTCTTCTCGATGAACGCTCAGCAGTCCCCACACGACCAGGCCACCGCAAAGGAGCGACGCTGATTCCACGGCGCGCCCCGTCACGTCGGCGCGATGAAGCAGAAAGCGTAGGATTGAAAATACGAGAATGATGGCGAAAGCATAGGCGACAAAGGCCAGACCCGCCCCGACGAGATCCCGCGCCAGAAATCCGGCCCACTGCGATGAGCGCTGGGCCTTCAACCATTCCAGAGCAATAAAGAAAAGCGCCAGTCCGCCGGCGGCGGGCCACGCCTGGAGATTCAGAACCGAATATAACCTGGCGCGCACCGCACCTCCTCAAAACATGAACGCCGCAGAAGCGACCTGACAATCCGGCCCTGCGAAATATTGGAGCGCGCCGATATCCTGTGCTATACTCCGCGCCACACTTCGTCGGGGTGTAGCGCAGTCCGGTTAGCGCACCTGCTTTGGGAGCAGGGGGCCGTAGGTTCGAATCCTACCACCCCGACCATTTATTACACAATCCATCCCCTCCACGCTTGTGTACTTTCGCACCGCGACTCTTTCCCTCTCCGTGTTTTCTCCATGCCGCCGCGACTTCCATGGTTGACTTAACTTGACTATGCGCGCGCGGAGTACGAATATATTGCGATATCGTCGTTTCCCTAGATTCACGGGGCGCCGAGGATTGTGCATCGTCCATCGTTGATCCGGAGAGAGATTCCTATGCGTCCCCTTACCGCTATCCTTGCCGCCGCGACTTGCCTGTGCGCCGCCCTGTCCCACGCCGACTGGCCGGACTGGCGCGGACCAACGGCCGATGGACACACCGACGCCGCCGCGCTGCCCCTCCATTGGTCGGAGACGGAAAACATCGCTTGGAAAACGTCCATTCATGACCTCGGCCTCTCCACGCCGGTGGTGCTGGGCGATCAGGTCTGGCTGACGACGGCGAAGGAAGACGGCACAGTGCTTTATGCGGTGTGCGTCGACTTGAACTCCGGCGCGGTGCTTCACGACGTCCCCGTGTTTGAAATCGCGGAGCCCCAGCGCATTAACCCGCTGAATTCCTATGCCACGCCTTCCGCCGTCATCGAGTCGGGCCGGGCATACGTACACTATGGAACCTTTGGCACCGCCGCTATCGACACCCAGTCCGGCGAAGTCCTCTGGCGGCGCACCGACCTGAATTGCGACCACATGCAGGGCCCCGCATCGTCGCCCGTACTCTTCGAAGATCGGGTCATCATCACCGTCGAAGGCGTCGACAAGCAGTTCATGGCCGCGCTGGACAAAAAGACCGGCGAGACGGCCTGGATGTATGAACGCCCGAAGGACCTCTACACCGGCATCCAGGGCGTATACATGAAGTCCTACCAGACCCCCGTGCTCCTGGAAATAGACGGGATGACGCAACTCGTGAGCAATGGCGCCCTCCTGGTCACTGGACACAATCCCCGAACCGGCGAAGAGATCTGGCGCGTGCGCTACAAGGACGACAGCACGATCTCCCGCATCGTCCAGGGCGATGGAATCCTTTTTGTAAACACCGGAGGCCCTCCCGGCGGCACGGAGCTCTGGGCCATTCGTGAGGGCGGCGAGGGCGACGTAACCGATACCCACGTGGTCTGGAAAATGACCGAGGACGTGCCCCACGAATCGTCTCCCGTGCTCGTCGGCGATCTCCTCTACACCATGAGCGATCCGGGCGTGCTGAAGTGCCTGGAGGCCGCCACGGGCAACGTGGTCTGGTCGGTGCCGATGAAGGTCAAATACAGCGCTTCGCTTCTGGCCACCGCCGACCGGATCTACCTCTCGAACAAAAAAGGGACCACGACCATCATCGCGCCGGGCCGGGAGTACAAGGAGCTCGCAAGCAATCAGCTCGACGGCGAAATCTGGGCATCACCCGCCGTCGCCGAGGATTCCCTGCTGCTCCGCACCAAAACGCACCTGTATCGGATCGCGGAGAAGAAATAGCGCAAAGCTCAGAGGCTGTGGATTTTTCAATCAAGGCGGTAGCCAAACGGGAGCGCGGGTTTTCCTACCCGCGTGCCGTGCGACAGAGTCGCACGAGAATCACGGACTGGAAAGTCCGTGCTCCCGGTGGTCAGTTCCCTCACAAGCTCTCAGTTCGCGTCGTGGTCGTTCAACGTGAAGCAAACAATCACTTCATCAAGTCCCACGTGCCCTCCCGCCCGCAATTGCCCTTCGATGAACGAGGTAAAGCCCTCCGGTCGCCCCTGGATGATCGGCGGCCAGTCGGGCGGCGGCGCATACCAGGCGCCATCCCCATCGCGCATGTGAGAGCGATCCGACGAGAAGCTTCGCACGTAGACATCGCCGTCGAAAAGCAGGAAGCGCGGGCGGATGACTTCGGGCATTCGCTCCTGAAAGCGAAAGGTCCGGCGAAGATAGGTCGCCGCATCGACGGGAAACGGCAGCGCCGTGTCGAGGTCGTAGACACGCCAGGCACCCTCCTTCACGAAAAGGATCACGTGGTAATCCCACCACACGGGATAGTCCGGCACGTCGCACATCCGCTGGTCCCAGAAAAGACAGGCCGCCTCGGCGTTGGAGATGATCGCGACCACACGCTCGCAATCGGCGAAGGCCGGATCCTGGGCGAGGTGCCATATGTTCTCCTCGCAGTAGCGGGCGCAGTACTTCAATCGGGATAGGGGCGGGACATCGTGGGGCATGGGTTATTACACCATGGGATCTGTGGGGCATGCAAACGGACGGGACCGTCCTGAACGCAAGGGCACGTGAAAGGGCGCAACGCATGCAACCAAACAGTAGTTCCCCACCATGGGGAAGCCCGCTGTGCGTTCGGGACCGTCCCGCGTTTTTCAGTAGTGCCAAACAATCAAACGATTACCTCGGGTGCCACCCGTACACGCAGGAGCGACAGCGACTAAGTTTACGTGTGTAACATCGCGGATCGGAACTCGATTGAAACTCATTGGCTGAGACGCAAAATTCCTGATTTGTACCGAAGGTTTCTCTGCTCACTTGAGTCTCGTCACCCGCAAGCTACCGACCGCCCAAGGCGGCCCGCGTGCGGGTGGCATCAGGCGTCGTCTTTAGGGACCTACGCTGGTTGCTCACATCTTGGTAAAACTCGGATTTCACCCTTGAAGCTCGCTGCACACCAGCGCTATGGTATCTCCCAGGCACGCCACACGACAGGGGTAAACTTATGTTCCACATGGCACTCGGATTCATCGTCAGCCTTTTCGCCGCCACGCAAGCACCAGAGCCCGCGCCCATTCCCCCCGTGGACCCCGCCGCACCACCCGCCGTGCGCATCACCATCGAAGCCAACCTGCCCGACGACACACCCGCGACCGATATCCCGGTTTACGAAGTCGGCCTCGATCGTGGCTACATCCGCTATGGCGAAATCGGAAAGACCGACGCCGTTGGACACTTCACCATCCCCTTCCAACGGGGGCGCGAGTCCGACGACGCCAAATCCCGGGGCTATGGACTCTACCGTTACGTCCTCATGCCGCCCGCCCACGCGTGGGCGGTGTCCGACTTCTACTGCTGGAACGAATACCCCGAAGGCGGCCCAGCAGCCCAACCCGGCGGCGTCGGGAATTTGTATGCCTACGACACATGGTTCGCCCCGGACTACGATGGCCAACTCAAAGCCACCGACCCTGCGGACAACTGGAGCTACGGAAAAGGCGTCGCGCTCTTTGCGGGGAAGGATGTAAAGTGGCCCGTCCGTCTTAAGGTGGGCGAATCGGTAGAGTTGACCGTCGTAGATCAGGACGGACTCTACATCCCCGAAGCGGAACTCAACATCGGCATCGACCTGCGCGCACGTACCCGCACGGGCTACGGAGGGTATATACCCATCACATACACGCGCACCAATGGCAAGGGCGTCGTCCGGCTCGACCACGCAGGCGACTTCGCCTACAATTTCGCGATTGTCAGCGGTGACATCGGCGAATACATCGCGCCGAATGCGTACTACTATCGATCCGACATAGACCACAACATCGCCCGTCAGCGATCGACTCTTCGCTTTCAGCGCCTGGACCCAATCTATCTTCAATTCCAAGTCCGCGACGCCGACAGCGGACAGTCCATTTCAAGCGCGACCACAACATCGCCCGTCAGGGATCGACTCTTCGCTTTCAGCGCCTGGACCCGATCTACCTTAGATTCCAAGTCCGCGACGCCGACACCGGCCAGTCCATCTCAAGCGCGACCATAACGCCAAGCTATCAATTCGCTGCCTTTTCCCAAACCGGGTTCCCGGTCGGAACCACCCGGAAGGACGAAGAGACGTTGACGGTCGAATTCTGTGAACCACTGGAACACGTTACCTGGTTCGAAGTGACAGCGCCGGGATATGAAGAGGGGAGATTCATGATGGATAAGCACGAGGCCGGCGAGGTGATTGAGATACTGCTGTTCCCGATAGTGACTGATACCGGAATTGCTGAACTCAAGCGATAGAACTGTCGGGCAAGGGTCCGATCAACGCGTCGAGGTGAAGGGATTTCGCGAGGCCCTCGTCCGAATCACCCTTCCAAAACCTGAATAAACTCCCGCACCGCTGCAAAGGCTTGTGCGGCACCGCCGGGGCTGCCTCCGAGAAACTGAGCGTACCTCACTGGCCCATCATGGGCAGGGCTATCGAAATTCCGCCGAAGAGAGTCGAAGGCGCGCGCAAACGAAACGGCCTCGCGTTCTGAGTCCCTCACGGTGCTGGCGACACCCGTAACACCGCCTGCTGCGTGTTGCAGCACATATACAAGGTCATGAACATCCTTCCCCTCGCGTCGGTTTTCAAATGCCAGCGCCTTCAAGACCACAAAAGGCACAGGACGGCACACTTGCAAGGTTTCTGTCACGATGCCGCCGGTCATGGTCTTGCCGGTGATCGATACTTTCACAGGCTCGATCAGGGCCAGGCCAAGTCCTTCCACCTGTACAGCGCTCAACTGACTCTCCACCGCCCGGACCACCTCTGGAGGGCCGTCGTACATGGTGGTTAGGAAATCTACGACCACCGGGCCGCCTTCTGCGGACATCATGAACGAGTGTCGCTGTTCGTTACCCCGCGCATTGATGCCGGGCTCAAATCCCATCCGCTCCAACCTTGCCCGAATACTTGCATAGGCTCGCACATCCGCCACGGCGAGGCTCACGGCGAGGTCTACATCGAGTGTGCCACAGTGCTTCGGGATGTTCGGCTGATTCTGCGGCACCAGGTATCGCGGCGCGAGGCCACCGACCAGTACGAAGTGTTCCCGGTATTCGCCGAGGTGCGACCATATCTCAAGCAGCACCTGCTCCGCACGCTCGGTCTGGCTTGCGTCGTACCCGTCAATTTGTTTCGGCTTATTGCTCATCCGACCTTCCCCGCGAAGTCCAGCCGGGTATGGCGCAGTGCTTCCGCCTGCTCCCTGGCCCGTCCCGGCATTCGACACAAGTCGAGATAAAGCTGCGCATCCGAAACCACGGGACCCAAGGAGGTTTCCGTCGTGAATTGAAGTACGCCGGCATCCTGCGGCACGTAAAGTGTGACGTTGCCGCCGCGCTCGACGGGAAACACATCCGCCAGCTTCTTCGGTATCTCCGAAACGTAGGCCGTGTACATCGAAGGTGTCGCATAGGGCGCGCGCAAATGAGCGCCCGTCCACCCAGTCCATGCGAAGGGTACACCGGCCGCTTCCAAGGCCGCCTTAAGCTTTCCAGCGCCCTCGTCGTAGTTGCCCGCGCTAATGGCGAAACTGTGCTTTACGTGGCGGTCGAATCGGTAGTGCGCCAACCAGTCTTGCAGTAGCTGATCAGGGTCTTCCAGCCAGAAAGCGCCCATAAATTTCCGCAGATAGCGTTGCGCAATCATGCGCTGTGCAAGTGTGCTTACATAACCTGCGCTCAATCCGGTCTCGCGCACGATATCGGCCTGAGTCCATTTGTCTGGACACTTTTTGAGGAAACCCCGCAGAATTCGCGACGCCTTCGCTGTAAACACGGTACCTGTGGATGGCTCTGGCCTGGGCTCTTGACTTGGTCGCAGTCGTTCGATGTACATGCCGGGAACGCGCAGCCAGACATTGCCTTCCAAGTCGAAGACCGCGACCTTCAATTCGCGGCATCTGTCCAGCAACGACCAAGTCAGACGGCGAACACAAAGGGCCGGGAACTGCCCCCGCCTGAGGCGTTTGCGTAGATGCGCGAGTGCCAAAGGCACTTGATGGGAAGCAAGGCCAGAATAATATATGACAAGCAGTTCCACGCCGATGCTCAGGTGAACTTCAAGTTCTTTCGAGTCGTCCGTCGCTGAAGTTGAGAACCGCAGCGCTAGACCCGATTCTCCTATCGCGCGTTGCACTGCCACTTTTATGTTGTCTTGAACGACCTCCATGGGCATTTCCCTATGTTGGTCAAATTTTACTATATGGGGAGATTTTTCGCAAGAAGAAGTTTCCCACATAGAGAATAACGGGTCTTGCCAATACTGATTCGCCCTTACAAAATCTGCCGAAACAGCATAAACCCTTCCGCCGCCGCCACCGAAATCTCACTCCCTCTCAAACGCGCCGTGTACTCGACATTCTGCACGCTGGAGTGGTGGATCGGGTCGCGCATTTGGCTGGAGTGGAGGCTCAGGGCGTGGAGTTTTTGCTCCAGGTAGTCGGAGATGTCCACGTAGAAGTTCATGTGGATCTTTTCGTGCTCCAGGCTCCAGAACAAGGAGGTGTTGTTGTAGCCCAGCACGAGGGGCTGGATGGGTTTGTCTTTGGGCACGCCGGGGCGGGCTGCCGTGAAGGCGGCGCGGAAGACGGCTTCGTGGTCCTGATTGTACGACGACACCGGGATGGCGAGCATAGTGGGCTGGAGTTTGTCCAGCGCGAGGCGGGCGTCGCGCTCGAATAGGGCGATGAGATCGCGGCGGGGAATGGTGTCGAGGCGCAGGTGCGTGTCGGCGTCGCGATAGAGGTACTCGAAGTCGTCGACCTTGAGGTACTCCATCACGGCTTCGAATTCTTTCTCCCGCGTGCGGCCGTCCACGAGTTCGTCTTTGCCGTCGTAGTGCTTGAGGGTGCCGACAGAGCAGCAGATGACGTAGACCTCGCCGCCGAGATCTTTGATGCGGGCCATGGTGCCGGCGCAGCCGAAGCTTTCGTCGTCGGCGTGGGGCGAAATGACCAGGAGCCGTTGCTTCGACAGGTACTCGTCACCGGGGGTCTGGGGCACTCTCATTCAACAATTCCTCGTAGATGGCTTCAATCCGTTGAACCATGTGTTGCAGGCTGTAGTGGGGCACTACCTTGGCGCGGGCCGCGGCTCCCATGAGGCAGCGCCGCTCGGGGGAGTGTACTAGGGCGAGGACGGCGCGCGCCAGTTCGTCGGGCGATCGGGGCGCGACCAGAAGGCCCGTCTCGCCGTCGTCGACGATATCGGGGATGCCACCGACGCGGGTGGCGACCACGGGAAGGCCCGCCGCGCCCGCCTCCAGGATGACGCGGCCCATGCCTTCGTTGATGGAAGGCACAACAAGCACGTCAAAGGCGGCTATGAGATCGGGCACGTCGTCGCGGCGACCCAGGAATTCGATCGGCAGGCCGCGCGCGGAAGCTTTGAGCAGATCGGACTGTGCGCCATCGCCCACGATTTTGAACTTCAGCGAGGGGTCCTGCTCATGAAGCTGACGCGCCATTTCGATGAAATAATTGAAGCCCTTCACCGGCTCCAACCGCCCCACGCCGCCGATGAGGACTTGATCACCCGCGATACCCAGCGCGGCGCGGGTTTCCCCACGGCGCGCGATGGCGGCTTCCCAGGGCGCGGTGTCGATGCCGCTGAAGACCACACGGTATTGATCGCGCTGGCCAATGCCCTCGGCGAGGTGCTCTTTGATGCCGCCTTCGGTCAATTCGATGATGCGGCTCGTGCGGCGGGCGGCGTGGCGCTCCATCCAGACGTAGAGCCGGGTGACGGGGCCGTTGAAATAGCCGTGGAACACGTTGCCGTGGGGCGTGTGGACCACGTGGCGGATCCCGGCGCGCTCGGCGGCCAGGCGCCCGAGGAAGCCCGCTTTGGACATGTGGGTGTGGACGATATCGTAGCGCCCTTCCCGAAGCGTTCGCGTCAGGCCCCGCAGCGCCAGCCAATCGCGGTGCGGCATGGGCGCGCGCACCAGATGGGGCTCGCGGATAATAGCGATGCCCGCCGCCGCCACCGCCGCTTCGATGCTCCCTTCGCTGCCGTCCGTCGGCCCGCTGATGAGATCCACCTCGAAGCGTGATCGATCCGCGAGACGCACCGTATGGAAGGTGTTCTCCTGGGCCCCGCCCTGGGAGAGGCGGGTGATAATATGGGCGATGCGGTGGCGGATCATGGGGAATGGGTCTTATGGGTCGTACGGGCGGCAATTAACCGCTACCAAGAAATATACTGCAAGTTCGCGAATCGTCTTCCGGCCCGAAGGGCCATGACATATTAGCCCAGGGCAACGCCCTGGGAGGAAGTGGTATCGATCTACTTACAGCCCTGAAAGGGCGGAACATCAGGCACTTAAACTCTCCTGCTGTGATGCCCTTTCAGGGCGTATGTGACTTTTGCACCGTTAAACCCAGGGCATTGCCCTGGGCTAGTATGTTAGGGCCCTTCGGGCCGAAGAAAATCCAATGCGACAACCAAAAAACGCCCTTCCACAAAAATGCCGCCCCCAAATATCGTGTGCATGATGGACGGAATCCATTTTAGGTCCCTATAGCAACATAAATCGCATAGCTCATTGATATCACAGGCCCCTACGGGCCCTCGATCAACTTTTTGGCAAACACATCCCAGTTGAGTTGCTCTTCGACCCGTTTCTTCCCGGCGCTTCCGAGCGACTCCGCGAGTTCGGGATTTTCCAGGATGCGGCGAAGCGCCTCCGCGAGCCTTTCCGCGTTTCCCGCCGGCACCAGCAGGCCAGTCTTATCGTGCTGCACAGCATCCACCACGCCGCCGCTCCGTCCGGCCACGACCGGCTTGCCGTGGGCGTGAGCTTCCGTAAACACGAGCCCAAACCCCTCGACCTGGCCGTCCTCGTCTTCCCCCGTGGGCAGGGCGAAGCAGGTGCAGGTCTGGTAGAGGGCCTGGAGGGTGTCGTCGGGCACGTAGCCGGGCAGGTGGACGAAGCCCTCCATGCCCAGGGCCTCGGCTTTGCGTCGGCAGGCGGCCAGCTCGGGGCCGCGCCCGACCATGACGAGGTGAACATTGGGGCACCACTCATGCAGGAGCGGCAGCGCCTCGACGATGGTGATCTGGCCCTTGCGCGGGATAAAGCGGCCCACCGCGAGGATGAAGGGATAGCCCTCCACATCGAGACGGCGACACGCGACGGCGGCAACGTCGGGCGCAATGGGCTCGGGCACGCGGGCCCCAGGCAGAACCACCCGGACGAAATCTTCAGGTACGCCGAATCGAATCAGATTCTCGCGGGTGAACTTGCTGATCGCCACGGTGCGCTCCCCGTTGCGGTAGAGGTTCAACAGGGCGAATCGGGCGAAAGGGTTCCGGGCGAATTTGAGAAACTCATAGGCATAGGCCAGATTAATATAGGTCGTACCCCGAAAAAGCCTCGCTATTCGCCCCAGCACCCCGCCGTAGGAAATATTGATGGCGATAATGCGGTCTACGCCGCGTGTGTGGCGCCAGCTTTTCAACAAGAAGGGCACCAGCCGAAACCAGCCAGCGTCATAGCCTCCGAAGCGCACCACGGTATAGGGCTCGGACGCGTCGAAGGCCTCCATGTTGGGAAAAAGCGGGGCCACCACGGTCACCTCGTGCCCCTGTCGATGGAGGGCGCGGGCCAGCTCCAGGGCGACGGTGCTGATGCCGCCTTCTATGGGCGGATAGTCAACGGTGGGAATGAGAATACGCATTTTCGGGAAAGGGTTCCGGGATGGGTTTTGGTTTGGAGTTTGGAGTTTGGAGTCTGGAGTCTGGAGTCTGGAGTCTGGAGTCTGGAGTCTGGAGTCTGGAGTCTGGTGAGTCTTATGGGTCGTATGGGTCGTATGGGGCTTGGGGCGTATGGGGCGAAGCCGTAGCCTACAGCCTACAGCCTATTTCACCACCAGAAAGTCTCCCATGGCCAGGGCATCCATGCCGGTGCCGTAGAAACATCGCAAAGCGTCGGCCGGCGTATGCACGATGGGCTCCCCCATCACGTTAAAACTCGTGTTGAGCACCATGGGCACGCCCCGGACCGCCTCGAAGGCCTTGATGAGCTGGTAGTAGCGCGGGTTCGAAGCTTCCGTCACCGTCTGGACCCGCGCGGTGCCGTCGATGTGGGTGATCGCGGGCACCTCCGCCTGTTTCTCCGGCCGCACGGGATAGACAAAAAGCATGAAGGGCGAATCGGTGCAGCCCTCGAAGTACTCCGGCGCCCGCTCCGCCAGCACGCTCGGCGCAAAGGGACGGAACTCCTCACGAAACTTCACGTAGGTATTCACCAGGTCCTTCATGTCCGCCCGCGTCGGATCCGCCAGGATGCTCCGACTGCCCAGCGCCCGGGGACCAAACTCCATGCGGCCCTGATACCATCCCACGATCTTTCCTGCCGCCAGCAGCCTCGCCGCATCGCCCGCAATATCCGTCGAGCGCGTGTAGGGCGTCTTGGTCAGCTTGAGGTGGGCCTCTATCGCGTCGTTGTCAATATCGGGCCCCAGATTCGCCTGGGTCATGGTGTAGCCGCGCTGCGGGCCATTGAATCGGTGGTGCAACTGAAGCGCCGCGCCGATGGCGATGCCGTCGTCGCCCGAGGCCGGCTGAATCCAGATATCCTCGAAGCCCGACTCCCGCTTCAGGCGGCCGTTCATGGAGCAGTTGAGCGCCACGCCGCCCGCCAGGCAAAGCTTCGTCAGACCCGTCTCGCGGCGGAGATTCTCCGCCAGGCGCAGGACGATGTCCTCCAGCAGGCGCTGGGCCGAGGCCGCGAGGTTCTGGTGGTGCTCGGTGATGGCCTCGCCCTTCTTGCGCGGCGGGCCGAATTCACGGATAAACTTATCGCTGAAATAGCCGCAGCGCGAGCCGGGCAAATAGTGCCAGGCGGTATAGCTGTGGTCAATGCGGTACCAGCCATCGTCCTGGGGCCGGAGCACCTTCTTCAGCGTCTCGTAGTACACCGGCTCGCCATAGGAAGCCAGGCCCATCACCTTGTACTCGTCCGATGCGCGCAGGAAGCCGAGGTAGTCGGTTAACGCCGAGTAAAATACGCCCAGCGAGTTGGGATAATTCGCCTGGCGCAACCGGGTGATCTCCGCGCCCCGGCCAATGCCGGTCCACGTGGCGGCCCACTCCCCCACATAGTCGATGGAAAGGAGCGCGGCCTCCTCGAAGGGACTGCACAGGAAGGCGCTGGCCGCGTGGGCCGGGTGATGCTCCATGAAGTGAAGTTGCGCTTTCTTTCCCCGGAGCGACTGCATACCCCGGATGTAGCCCCCATTGTGCCAGAGCTCATAGGCCGAAAAGGCGGCGGCGTAGAAAGGGCTTCGCCACGCCGTGCTCAACCGGTAGGGCAAACGACGGCCAACCCGCAGCCCGGGGCGCATGTAGCAGCCGATATGATCGACGTCGTCCAGGGTCAGCCCCGCCTCTCCGAGGCACCATTCCACCGCCAGCCGGGGCACGCCCCCCTGATGTTTCACACGGGAAAGGCGCTCTTCCGCCACGGCGGCAACCACCCGACCGTCCCGCACCAGCGCGGCGGCGGAGTCGTGGGAATAGCCACCGATACCCAGAATGTTCAATCGTATTCTCCTGCCATTGGACGAGTTAGGGCGGCGGCGGGGCCGGGCCAGCTTGGGCTATTATAGAGAACCGGGAGCCTCATAGGGAATACTCTTCACGCTTTTAACAGAATTACGTGGCTTTACCTTAATCGTTGGAATTGTGAGCGCAACCGTGTATGATATTAGGCAGAGTGGTCTTTTTACATAAAGGAGTAGAATCGTGGAGGAGAACATGTCGGAAACCGAAGAACAAATGCGGCAGCGGAAGAAAAAGGACCAGCACCTGGGCGATACCAATCCCTCGGACATGGTCAAGATGACCGTTACCCTGCCCCGCTCGGTCGCGGCCTTCCTTCGCTGGAAAGCCGAAGTGGAAGGCATCAAGCGCGACGAGCTCCTGCGCCGCATCGTGACCTACTACGCCAAGCGCCTCCGCGAGCGGGATCTGAACACCCCGCCCGTGATGGACTGAGCAGGCCCGGAGTCGGCGAGGACGTCGAAATCGAACGATGCTGAACCGAGCAGAACTTCTGGAGATTCTCCAACACGGTGAGAACTCCGGCGTCGAGTTTAAGCGGGACGCCGTTGCAAACCACGATCTGGCGAAGGAACTGGTGGCGTTCTGCAATCTGGCGGGCGGCATCGTTGTGCTGGGTGTGGAAGACGACGGCAGTGTCGGGGGCATAACTAGACCCGCATTGGAAGATTGGGTCATGACCACCTGTCGCGACAAGATCCGCCCGGCGATCATACCGTTCTTCGAGATCATTCACGATCTTGAGCCGGGCAAAGATGTTGCCGTAGTGCAGGTCTCTCGTGGATATGACGTGCATTCGCTCTGGCACAACAACGGCACCCGGTACTATATTCGTGTGGGGTCGCAGAGCCGGGAAGCCACACCCGAAGAGTTGCGGCGGCTCTTCCAGCAGCGCGGGACGATTCGCGCCGAACTTCAACCCGTATCCGGCGCAATGCTGGACGATTTGGACGCGCGGCGACTCAGAAATTATTTCGGCCAGATTCGCCAGCAGGCGTTACCGCCAGAGGGCGATGAAGGCGCGTGGACCACGCTACTATTTAACACGGAGTTTATGTCCGAGGATGGAATTACCGTCGGCGGCATGCTGCTCTTTGGGAAAAATCCAAATCGTTTCCTCCCCCACGCCGGCATCGACGCCGTGGCCTATCCCGGGGTGGAGAAAGACTATGCCACCGTTGAACGCAGCGCGCTCCGCGGCCCGATGGCTCCACTTCTTGCGCAAGACGGCGCTATCGTGGAAAACGGCTTGGTGGAGCAGGCGATTCATTTCGTACGTCGCAATACGCCCACCGAGTCCATCCTGGACAACGGGCGGCGGATTGACCGACCCGCCTACCCGACGGAAGTGCTCCGCGAAGCCATTGTGAACGCCCTCATCCATCGAGACTACCTGTTGTCGAGTACCGATATTGAACTGTCCGTGTACCGTGATCGGCTCGAAATCGTCTCGCCGGGACGCCTGCCCAACGGTATCACGCCCGAACGGATGCGGACCGGATGCCGCGCCGCGCGCAATCAACTAATCAAAGACACGATGCGCGACTACGGCTACCTGGAACACATGGGCATGGGGATTCCACGAAAGATCATTCTCGGCATGAAGGCCCACAACGGCACGGAACCCGAACTCGTCGAAGATTCCGAATCGTTCGCGATTCGACTGCACGCCTGAGCAGCCCCCTCACACGCCCTTATACCGCTGCCGCACGCACTCCGCCAGCGCTATCGCCGTGCTCACCGACGCGTTCAAACTCGTGATCGCACCCGTAAGCGGTATACGCAGCCGCAGGTCGCACTGCTTTTCAACCAGGGGGCGCACGCCCTTGCCTTCGTTGCCCACCACAAGCGCGATGCGGCCTTTCAGGTCGGCCTCCCAGAGCACCTGCTTGGAATCGGGCATGAGCGCGGCCACCCAGAAGTCGTGCTTCTTGAGCTGGTCCGCCGCGCGGGCGATGTTGGGCACCTGGATGAGGTCGATGTACTCCATCGCGCCGGCCGCAGCCTTCACGGCGGCGGGGCTGAGGGGCGCGGATCGGTCCTTGGCAAACATCACGCCCGCCGCGCCGCAGGCCGCCGCCGATCGCACGATGGCCCCGAAGTTCTGGGGGTCTTCGATGCAATCGAGAATCACCAGCACGGCGTCGGGCGCGATCTTCCCGGCGAGCCACTCGTTGAGCGGCCGCACGGGGATGGGATTGGCGAAGAGCACCACGCCCTGGTGGCTACCGCCTTCCGCGAGCTTCTCCAGCTCCTGGCGGTTCACCTCGCGCACGGGAATGTGGCCCGCCGCTGCGCGGATCTCTCCCAGGTCCCGTGCGGATTCAAGCAAAAAAAGCTGGAGTGCCTTGCGCCGTTTGGCGCGCAGGCACTCCAACACAGGTATGCGGCCCATGACCGTATCGTGTGAATGACTCACTGTATTTCGTACATTTCCTTGAGTTTTGAGACGCGGAGACTCAGATTGTCGAAGTTCCCCACGCGCTCGTCGTATTGGTGGGCATCGACGCGGATGAGCTCGTCCAGAATATTGACCGCCGTCTGGTATTCCCCAATGCGCTCATAGCAGGTGCTCAGGCGCTCCATGTTGAACCAGTAGTTTGGCGCATTCTGCCCATAGCGTTCAACACTGGTCTCGATAATGTCGATGCAGGCCCGCCATTTCCAGATATGATACGTATACGCCGCCAGCTTCGTCAGTCCCGCCTCGTCCCGGGTGTCCTGGGCCACGTCAACACCCGGCGTCGCCGCCGTGAACCGGCCGTACATCCAGTTCACACCGCCGCTGGTGAAAAGCCAGCCCGTCCCGACGAGGGCCGCGATGATCAACGGCCATTTGAAACCACTCAGATCCATGATTGCTCTCCTTGCTGGTTGAGCCGCACGAAATCGTGTCGGCCCTGGATGAATTGAATGAACGATGCAATAAGTGCCTGATGCTTAATGAAATAAGGATGCTAGAAGCCCAGCACCCCCCGCACGCGCAGGGTCAATTCGGAAAGTACCGGAATGTAGAAGACGGTACCGACGACTCCCGCGGCGAAGAGTACGACAACAAGATAGAGGATGGACGCGACCCACCGGCGCAATTTTACAAAGAACGTGGAGCGCGCCGTGGTGTTGAGCTCCTGAGAGCGGCGAATAAAGGCTTCGTGGATGTTCCGGCAATTCTCGGAGCAGAATTTGCCCGTGGGACCCACGACCGTGCACTTGTGACACGTGGGAACGGTACACTGCTTGCACCGGTTTACCGCCTGCATGTTCGGGTGATGAATACACCCCGTTTGTGAAACGTCGACCATGATCCCTCCCTGTTTTCCCACATGCGTGATGCTGACCTGCCCGGTACTTTAGCAGAATACGCGGAATTTTTCATCAAGATTTGTGGTGGGCCGGAAGTCGGGCGTGGGTGCGGGCTCAGCCCCCGAATAGCCCCTCAAACCACAGGCGCAATCCCCCCTTTTCCACGGCGTCCAGATCTTCCAGGAGCGCGCCCGCGGTGGGATAGCGTTCGTCGCGGAGCTTGAGGCAGCGCTGGATCACGTGATCCATGCTTCGGGGCACGTTTCGCGCCAGGCTGGAGGCGGGGGGATATTGGCCCGCCGGCACCTTGCCCGTGAGCAACTGGTACATGATCACACCGAGGGAATAGAGATCGGCTCGGCTGTCAATGCCCAGGGGATTGGACTTCTGCTCCGGGGCCTGATAGTGAATGGTGCCGACGGCCATGCGCGAGAGGGCCGGATTGCTCTGGTCCAGCAGTTTGGCCAGTCCAAAGTCGAGCAACGTGATATGGCCGCCCGGCCCGCGCATGATGTTCTGGGGCTTCAGATCGCGATGAATCGTGTACCGGTGTGCATAGGTCAGGGCATGGCAAATCGGGCGCATGATCCGGAGGACTTCGTCCAGTGGCAGTTGGCCGTCCCGAGACTTCAAATAGCGGAAGAGGGTCTCCCCCTCCACCAGGGCCATCGTGAAAAACTGCATGCCCGTATCGAAATCCATGCCCAGATCGTGCACCCGGACAATGTTGGCGTGGGACAGTTTCTGGCTAATCTTGGTCTCAATGAGGAAGCGGCGCTGGGCCTGGGGGTTGGAAAGAAGGCGGGGCAACATGACCTTCAGGGCCCGTCGCTCCTGAAGATGGGTATCCTTCACCAGATAGACCGCCCCCATGCCGCCGAAGCCCAACTGCTGGAGCACCTTGAAACGCCGGTTAATAACGCTGCCGGGGCGCAGGTCCACCGAGCGCTGATCCGGGGTGAGGCGTCTCAGCGCCGCCTTGTCCTCGGCCAGTCTCTTGAGAATTTCCGCCTCATTGAGAGCGTCGAAGCTGCTCTCCGCGAGGGATTCTCCCGATCGGGGAGACCCGGGGGTGTTGGGATCCTGCCGTTCACCCTCGGGAGGACTCAGGTCTTGCGTCTCGTCCATGTTGTTTTCCAGCGGCCACGCGCATGAAGATCCACTGCTTCGAGAGGGTCTGGAACCTGGCCCCCAGCGGCATCCAAGCCCATGGTACACCTTTGGATACAACGGCGCAACAGGCCCACCGTCGCAATTCGCTGAATTGACCTCCACACGGCACGCGCCTATAATGCCGGAGCGGCGACCGGGGGGTGAATTGTCGCACGCCACATCCGGGGGAACCGGAGATCTTGGAACATAATGGCTGACGCAGACGAAATACGGATCTATCTGGAGTCCTACCCGGACGATCACGAGCAGCGCTGGCGGCTCGCCCGAAAGCTCTATGAGCAGCGCGCCTATACCGCCGCCCTGTCGGAGCTGATCCGGCTCCGGAAATCCTGGCCGGACCATGTGCCGGTGCAGCGCTACCTGGGGGCGGCCCACTTCCGTCTGGGGCAGTTCACCGAGGCAGCCTCGGTGCTGGAAATGGCCGTGGCCCGAAACCCCGGCGACGTATTGCTCCTGGAGCAACTGGCCAAGACCTATGAGGGTGCCGGACGTCGCCACCGCGCCATCGACACGTGGAAGTTGGTCCTGAAATTTGACGCCTCGCCCCGGGCGGTGGAAGCCCTCGACCGCCTCGGCGTAACCGCCAATACGCCGCCCCCCGGCGCGCAGGCGAGCACCGTGCAGGAGTTGTCGACCCACGGCGATGACACCCTGATGAACTGCCCCCATTGCGGCGAGCCCAATGATATGTTCAGCGAACGGTGCTGGCGCTGCCATGGGGAATTCGCCGTGACCCAGGCCCACGAAGCGCCGCAGGAGGTCACACCCGCCCGGCCCGGTCGAAGCAAGTTGGTCGCGGCCACGATCGCCGTACTCCTCATCGTTGTGGCGCTGGTCGCGTATCTTGTTCTGAGTTGAGTCTTGTTTCCGCGAGCATGCAGGGAGACCAGGAATTGAATCTGTTGATTGTTGGCGCGTTTGCGCTGGTGGCGATCCTGATTGTAATCGCACTCTTGTGGACTTCCCGGACGCGGGAAAAACCGGGAGAGTTGCCGTCGGCCACCTTCCCCCCCGCGCCCCACGCACCGCTCTGGAGTGGATGGCGGCGCTTCAAGGTGCGCAAACGGGTGGATGAAGATCCCGCGGGCCAGTACGTGTCGTTCTACCTTTGCCCGGTCAACCGCAGGCGATTGCCCGCCTTCGAGCCGGGCCAGCACGTGCAGCTACGGGTAGAAGTGCCCGATCCCGATCATGAAGGCCGGATGAAGGATCTCATCCGGACGTACTACCTGTCGGACAGCGCCAACGGGCGCTACTATCGGATTCTGGTCCAGCGCGTTTCCGAAAACGGCGGGCTGGCCAATTATCTGGTGAAGCACCTTCAGAAAGGCGCGCTCGTTGAACTCACCGCACCGGCGGGCCACTGTCCCCTCGACCTGGCCGAGGCGAAGCCGCTCGTGCTGCTGGGCAGCGGCGCGGGCCTGGCCCCCATGATCGCCCTTTGCAATTCGCTCATCGACCGGAAAATATCCCGGCCCGTCGCATTCTTCTACGGCATGCGCAACGCCGAGGAACTACTCTACCTGCCCAACCTGGAGTACGCGGCCGGGCACCTCCCCGACATTCGCGTCGAGCTGTGCTTCAGCGAGACCATGCCGGAGGGCACCGTGGACGGCGCCACCTCGGGGGACGGCGTCGTCTACCGAAAAGCCAGCCTGGGCACCGCCTTCCTGCGCAAGTCCCTCAATCTGCCCGATCACCGCTACTACATCTGCGGACCCGGCGAAGCACTGGACACACTGGCGGCGGATCTGGAGGCCCTGGGCGTGCCGGGCGATCAAATCCACCGCGCGGGCTTCGCCGAGTAGGGACAGCGGCGCCACGTGACTGCGAGTGGCGTCGTGCACCTTGCGTGGTAAATGCGCATGGCGGATAGCGAGAATCGCCCAGACCGGCGCGGCTGTCCTGTCGTCTGACGTCGCCACCCGTTACAATCAAAAAAAACTTCGCGGACGTGATTGCGGATTGAGATTTCTTCATGCATTCGAGGTGCCTTCCCTGACTACAGGACAGCCCCGCCGGTCACGATCACCCTCCCTCGTTCTTGGCTCGCCGGCTGGCTCAGGGAGAACTTCGCGGACTTTTGACACGAGGCGACGCTGTCCCTACAACCACTGGACGTACTCGATAACGTTGTTGTCGGGGTCGGCAAAGTAAAGCCACCGCACCTTGCCGGGGATAATCAGGGGGCCGTCGATTAGCGCAATACCGCTCTCCTGAAGCCTCGTGACGGCCGCGTCGAGGTCCTCAACAGCCAGGGCCACGTGGGGACAATAGGGCTTCTGAATCACTGAACGTTCAAAAGGAATCGGGCAACCCTCGCCGTCAATGCGAGACAGCAACTCCAGATTGCCCCCTTCCAGTTCGAGAAAGGCGAATACCTCACCGTGCTCTCGATCTTCCTGCTTGAACATGAGGGGCAATTCGAGTACTTCGGTGTAAAAGGCTATCGCGCGATCGATGTCGGCAACTTGTACGGCGACGTGGTCTAAGCGGGGCATGTTTTCCCTCAGTATTTGTCATGAGTATCAGACTAATCGGACGAATCAGACCGACCAGATCTGTCTGATCGGTCTGACTCTCTTCAATCAGCCAAAGGCGAATCGCGCTCGGATTCCGCCTACTGCTTCGGCAACCATTCGCTTAGCAGATACTCGCAGTTGATCACCTTCTCCACCAGGTCCGCAGGGATGTAGAAATAATGATTGCTCGCCTCGAAGCCCAGGCGCGAGTCGACAGATTGCAGGGCATGCATCTTTTTCGCTGTTTCGATTTCGGCCTTCAGCAAGCGCTCCAGTTCAGCCTTGATGGGCGCCTTCGCATCACCCTCGGCTTTGGCCAGGGCGTCCCGTGCGACGATGAAGGCCGCCTGATCTGCCACGCTCTGGAAGTGGAGGGCGCAGGCGCGGGTGATGCGCAGTTCCTGCGCCAGATTGGCTTTTTGCGTGGCGTCGAGTCCGGACGCGTCTTCGGCGGCGAGCGCGTCGGCCGCCCCGTTGAAACCCTCCGCCATGATTGTGAATTGCTTGATGAATATGTCGCGGGGAAACTGCACGCGCCAGGCGTCCAGGTTATCGTAGGGGAAACAAACCATGGTGGCGCCATAGCCCGTGGGCGTGCCCCAGAGGAGATTGGACGGGCCCACCTGCTGCGGGCCGCTATACATGGTGCCGATGTGGTAGGGATACTCGGAATAGGCCGTGCTCACGGACTGCCAGAACTTCACCACGGCCGGGGCGAGGGCTTCGCCGAAGCGATCCACGGCCACCTGCTTCATCGCAGCTTCCGGCGTGATGGTGGTGTCCGACCCCATGGCGGAAAAAACCTCCAGATTCGGAGAGGGATGGCCACCGAGGGTCCAGCCGAGCATGATGCCCTCCACGCCCGCTTCGCGGAGCCGCCGCGCATGTTCTGCGGCATTCGCCACCGCAGGTACGTAGGGCACCGAAGAAATTTCCCACGTGATGTTGGCCTGGATCTTGGCCATGGTCTTCATACCGCGATCCCGGGCCACCTTCCAGTGGGCCGTGGCGCGGGGGCCGGGGCCGACGGAGGACAGGGAGTATTCGCCCACGCTGGACTCGATGCCGCCGCGCACGATGGGCAGGTCCCACTCGCTCACGCTCATGAGGGCCACTTCTTTGGGCAGGCGTGCGATGAGATCGGGGGCCCAGGCGTTGTTCCAGCCCCAGTCCCAGACGAAGAACTCTTTTCCGCCACCGCCGGCTTCGATGCCCTCCCAGATAAGGGTGTTGACCTCGGCGATGACCTCGGCCGGGGTGCGGTCTTTACAGCGGGGACAGTCTGCGCCCTTGCCGTGGGACCAGCAGCTCGTGAGATTTTCCGAGGCGGAGATGGTGAAGAAACCGCCGAGATTCGGCACCGCCTTGCTCACCGTGGCCACGGAATCGCGCAGCCAGGTCTGCACTTCGGGCAGGGAGGTGCAGAATGAAGTGATCTCGCCGCTCGATACGCCTTTGAGCTCGGGATGCTTCTCAAAAAAGGCGTGGGGCAGGCCGCGCGGCTCGTTGAGATAGAGATAAATGTCGACGCCGGAGGCCTTGACGCGGTTGACCAGCGCGTTCAGGTATTCGAGGCGCTTTTCATAGCCTTCGCTCTTCTCGGGTTCCCAGGGGAAGGGCGCGAGTTGATACAGCAGCGCGGGAATCCAGATGCCGCTGACGCCGGAAGCCTTCACGCGCTCCAGATACGCCGGCGGAAAGGGGTCAATGTCGCTGTGCTCCAGCGGATCGCCGTAAAGGCCGAAATAGGGCGCGCAGAAGCGGGGGTTGAAGTGTTGCTCCTTGGGTACCGCTTTCGTATTCTCGAAGGGAGCGCTGAGCGTTTTCACAAACTGAAAAAGGGGCTCTTGCGTCGCAAGACCGTCGGGAAAGTCCTGCTTAACCCACTTGGCTATCTGGGCCGCCTGGGCCTTCGCCTCATCCGTCGGCGGCGCATAGGTGATGGGCTTGGAATTCGGCTTCAAGCTGCCGAACTTGATGAAGAGGAAGTCGTCCTCGCGCAGCACGAAGTCCAGCTTCTCCGCGTCCCAATTCAGTAAAGTCAGCATCTGGTCATAGGGCAGCAAATGCCAGTTGCGGCGAATCACGGTGATGTAGGAGCGGGCCTCCTGCTCTTTGCCGATGGCGGGCGGACCGGTGAGTCCCATGCTGTGGCCAATTTCAGTCAACTGCGCGGGCGTGGCGTCCACGGCATCCGCCATGCGCTCCATGGGCACGAGATCCCAGTTGCGCCAGACGAAGGCATGAAGCGCATCGGGGAAGTGGGGCGTGGTCAGGGGCTCGGGCGCGGAGCCGGTCGGAAGATTCACGCCCAGCAGGGCGATGAACGCAATGAGTTGAACGGACATGAGAAGCCTTTCGGGAGATATCAATGGTCACTGGGTCGTATACGAACCTGATAATTTAGAATAGAATAGCAATTTCACGGGTAGAGATTGTCCGAGTATGTTTTGGCTATTTTCTACGAACGCACTCGACCGGAGGTCGGTCGCCAATGTGGGTTAGGCGTCCCGCCTGACCAAAGCGCTCCGGGTAGACTCCACGCACGCGTGTGGTCGAATCAAATCCTGCGTTCCGTCGCGGAAATCACCGGCATCCATTCTTGAGTCAGGTCGTGTTGGTCAGGCGGGACGCCTAACCCACGTCGGCTGGTCTTCAAAGATCCCGGATATTGTACGAATGTGCGTTTTAGACAACAAGGTCGCATCGTTCGCGGGTGATTTGCGACGGGCACCATGCCGAACAACGTATGCATGATAGCGAACACGCCCGAATCGGTCTTGTACGATTCAGGGTCGCGTTTGTGTGGCGTCGCGAATCGTTCGCAAGGTCGCTCTCATGGCTTTGACCCGATCGGGCTCCTCCAGATAGCGGTTGCGGGATTCGGCGGGATCTTCCGCGAGGTTATAGAGCTGTCCGGCGGGATCACCGGGGCCTGACTCGATAATCGCCGGTTTCGTGAAGCCGCCGGAGCCCAGGCGCATCATGAATTTCCAAGGCCCCTCGCGCAGGGTCATCATGCCCTGGCCCGACATGACCGCGAGATGCTCGCGAACGGGGTTGCTGGTGGGCTGTTCGCCAAGGAGCGCCGGCAGAAAATTGAAGCTATCGGGCCCCGCGCCTTCGGGCAGGTCGACATCGATAAGCGCGGCGAAGGTCGCCATAAGATCGACAAAGCTGATCATCTGTCCGCTCGTGCTGGCGGGCTGAACACGTCCCGGCCACCGCACGATAAAGGGCACGCGGTGGCCCCCCTCCCATCCGTCGCCTTTCATACCGCGCAGGCCGCCGGAGGCATCGTGGCCGAAACGCGCCACGTCCTCCTCCAGCCACATGGGGCCGTTGTCGGAAGAGAAAATCACGAGCGTATTGTCCCGCATGTCCGCGTCGTCCAGTGCCTGAAGCACGCGTCCGATCATGGCGTCGGTCATCATGAGAAAGTCGCCGTACATACTCGCGCCGCTTTTGCCCACCCATTCCTCCGAGGGCAGCCAGGGTGTGTGGGGCGCGGGATAGGCCAGATAGAGAAAGAGGGGCCTGGTGGTGTCGCGCGTCTTGATGACCTCGATGGCTTCGTCGGTAAATCGGGGCAGGACCTCCGGCAGCTTCAGATTCGGCGCAATGCCGCCCTCCCGCCAGAATGCGCCCTGCACGGGCGACCAGCCCTCGCTGTTGTTCGCCGCGATGTGGTGTGTCGGCGGCTCCACGGCACGATCACCGCGAATGTAGAAATAGGGCTCGATATCGGTCGACGCGCGGATGCCGAAGAAGGTGTCAAAGCCGCGATTCACCGGCCCGCCCGGCAGGGGCTTGTCGTAGCCCTCTTCTTTAAAACCGCAGTGCCATTTACCCACCATGGCCGTCTGGTAACCCTGCTGCTTGAGCAGCGACGCGATGGTCATCTGCCCATCGGCGATGAGGGGCCGCTCCCGCCAGTTCTCCACGCGCACACGGAAAGGATATTGGCCCGTCAGCAGGCCGTAGCGCGACATGTGGCACAACGGACCCGGCGCATGGGCATCGGTAAAACGCATGCCCTCCGCCGCGAGGCGATCAATGTTGGGCGTGGGGATTTTCGACTCCGGGTTGTAGCAGCCGGGGTCGCCATAGCCGAGATCGTCGGTGAGGATGATGACGATGTTGGGAGGGGCGGCGGGAACTGCGTTGATAGCGATCAAAGCAATTGCCGCGAGAACCACAACATTAATGACGGAGTTTTTCATGCCAGGCGCCTTTCCTGAGCTTGTCGCCGAGGCAATCACTCTTCCCCGAACTGGGTGGCCGCGTCGGGTAGCAATATCTCCAGAGAGAGGATTAGCTCCGGCACATGAACCGTAGCCGTTTCCCAAATTCTTTCGCATCGAATCTCACCGTACTCATGGGCCAGGATATTGCGCTGGCCAACAATCTGTGCCCAGGGTATCTCGGCATGGGCTGATCGAAATCCCGGAGTAATTCGTCGGGCCGCTTCACCTATCACCTCCATGGCGCGTTCCATGGACATCTGCAGCGCCCAATCGCTTTTATAGGCTTCAAAGTGCGTCCGACCAACCAGGATTACAACACGGCGGGCATACTTGAGCATATCCCAAAGGTACGACTCGTCGCGGTTTTCAAGCGGCATACACGATCTCGCGGTGGTCTAAAATCGCCTTCTTCCGATACGGATTGGAGAGCGCCTCCTTTTCGACTAAATCGACCTTCCGCCCAAACATGGACTCCAGCTCGATCACCATTTGGGCCATGTCCCACAAGCCAATGTGCGCTTCTTCCTCAAAACTTACCAGAACGTCCAAATCACTGTCGGGGCGGAAGTCATCGCGCAGCACAGAACCGAAGAGCGACAGCTCTTTGACACACCATCGGGCACAGAACAGCTTAAGAGCTTCTTGAGGCAATACAACTTGAATTGTGCTCATTTGCGCTCTCTCCTTTCGCTCGTTCCGGGGTAGGGCCTTTGAACAGTATCAGGGACGCCTGAGGAAGCTAACAGCTTCGTACTCCGGCTCTACTCCGCCGCGATTCCAATTTCCTTTGCGAATCCAGCCGCGGCCTGAGCCACCCGAGGCTGGTCGGACTTCAGGGCTCTCGCTACATCTTCTTCGGCTCCCTTGCCTTCGAGGCGCACCAGGATCGAAAGTAGATGCACCTGTTCATCCGCAGCGGGATTGGCCGCCAGCCGCTTGCGCGCCGCCTTGGCGGCCTTTGGATTCTCGCCATTATTGGCCAGTGCGGAAAGAATCTGGAGTTGCGTCACACTAGACTTCGTACGTAGACCCTTCGTAAGTGCGCGGTTGGCCTTCTCCGTCCCGAGCGTGTCCAGCACCAGGATTGCGTGGGAGGCGTTGGCCTCATCCTTGAGCAATCGCGCTACGGATTTCACCGACTCGTCCGTGCCGCACTGCTGCAACTGACGCAGCAGGAAAGCGCGGCATTCGGCATCGGTATTCGCTTCAAGCCCCTCAAGGAGAGCCTCCTCAACGACTTCGCGACCGGCTTCGACACCTGGTCCGCTCACATAGCGTGCAAGGCCCGTGAGCGCATAGCGCACGGCGTTGTCGTCGCCCGCGCCCAGGGGCACGAGTCGTGTGCAGAGGCCCTCAATCGCATCGTCGTCCATGGCGAGCAACTGCTCGAAGAGGCTGTTCGCCGTGGCGGCGTCTTGCGCGGGAAACTGTGCGATGATTTCGTCTACCGTGGCGGCTTCGGCGGCGAAGGCGGATACAAGAATCGTCGCAAGGGCTATAAGAAATCGCGTTTTCATGCGGTGAATTCCTTTCGGTTACCTAGATCTGCCACGGGCCGCGCATGGGCTGCTTCAGGAGGCGGTTGGCCCCTTCGTCGTCGATGAAGCGTTCCGCCACGGGGTCGTATTTCAGGTTGCGGCCAAGGCGCACGGCGATGACGCCGAGATTGACGAGGGAGCAGGAGCGGTGGCCGTTGGATTCGTTCAGCGCGAACTTCTGGCGCGTGCGGACCGCCTCGGAGAAGTCGCCAAGCTGTGGCGCGGGATCGGGCAGTGCGGCCACTTTCTCTTTCAGGCCGGTGATGGTCGATTCGAATTTCGGGAAGAGTTTGCCTTCGGGACCTTCGATATAGGCCGCGCCCTGATCCGCGCCCACGCCGTCGAGAATGATCTCGCAGCCGTCGGCGTAGCGGTACGTAATCCTGCGCCACGAACCCACGGCGTCGTCGTGCTGCTGGGGCGCATCCACTTCGATCTCCACGGGACCGGTATCGTCTTTCTCCAGAAGATACTGAACGGGATCGAGGTAGTGCTGGCCCATGTCGCCGAGCCCGCCGCCGTCGTAATCCCAATAGCCCCGGAAGGTCGCATGGGTCCGGTGCGCACTGTAGGGCTTCCACGGCGCGGGCCCAAGCCACAGGTCGTAATCAAGCACCTCCGGCACCGGCTCCGGCTTCAGATCCGTACGCCCGCTCCACTGGTCCACTTTCCAGTTGAAACCCGTGGTTGCGCCCACGGTGACCTTCAGCGGCCAGCCGAGGAGGCGATTCTCCACGACCTTCTTGATCTCCTTCACGTCGCAGTCCATGCCGTAGAATGTGCCCTGGAAACGGAACCACGTGTTCAGGCGAAAGATGCGCCCATGCTCCTGCACCGCCTTGACCACCTGCTGGCTTTCATAGATCGTGCGGGCCATGGGCTTCTCGCACCAGATGTCCTTGCCTGCGCGGGCGGCGGCCACGGAAATCAACGCATGCCAGTGAGGCGGCGTGGGGATGTGCACAATATCGATGTCGCTACGCTCCAGCACCTCGCGGAAGTCGCCATAGCCCGCAACGTCGTCGCCCGTAACCTGTTTGCCGATTTCCATCGCTTTTGCGAGGTGGTTGCGGTCCACGTCGCACACCGCGAGCAGGCGCGAGCCCGGCATGCTCAGGTGCCCCTTGCCCATGCCGCCCACGCCGATGACGGCCTTGGTGAGCTCTTCGCTCGGCGCAGTGACGCCCGGCCCGCCGAGGGCCTTGCGGGGAACGATAGTGAAGAGGCCGATGGCGGTCGATGCGCGGAGGAAGTTGCGCCGTGTAGTGGTAATGGCGTTGCGTGTTTTCAAGACAGGCCCTTTCGGATGTAGGTGATCCAGGGTGGATTTGTGTGCTGGGTATCGTAGTGGATGGGTGAGCCGGGGAGCAAATACGGCCTACAGGCCGCTGTAGCCTTCGCGCAATGCCACTTGAGAAACGAGGAACGAATCGTGGTTTTCGACCCAAACATCATACGCCGCGAGATTGTGAACCTCTGAGACGGTTGACTGGACGATTTGATGGCCCCCAGCGGGGCATCCATAGATTGCATCGCCCACGCGAAGTTCCTCGGCGAAACGCCACTGCTTTTCTGACTCTCCCTTGATCGTGTGTTGGCCAACCACGCGCGCGATGGTGCTTATAATTTCCTCCAAGCGATGGCCGACTTCGTGTGACGTGAAACGGAGGACGGTCATCCCGTAGTTCTCCATAAAGGCATCGCGCCTTCTGTCGTATTGCCCGGCGGCTTGAGACTCTCCATGTTGGATACCATCGATCTCGACTACCAAACCGACCTCGCGACAGTAAGAATCTGCGATATAACTGCCGATCGGGTGCTGAGCCCTAAACTTTACGCCGAGTTGGCTGCTGCGAAGTCTATTCCAGACCGCCAACTCCGGCGGCGACATGGCGTGGCGCATTCTCCGAGCGCGACCAAAGTTCGTGAGAGGTATCCCGGACCATCCACCCTCTGGCGTAAGTCGCCGAACTCGCCGCTGACTGAGGACGAGGTGAGCGCCGGTGAGCAGGATGGACTGGTTGTGGTTGAAACCCACCCTGACCATCTGCCCGGCGTTGCGATAAGCTTGGATTCGGGTGACTTGGCACGGTGTACCTTGTCTGGAACAGACCCAGTCACCGGGTTGAAGTTGCTCGACCGGGAGTACCCCCCCTACCCCCCCGCAAGCGGGGGGGACCTTTGGCTCGGAGTTTTTGATACATGATCCGGGTTTGTTTTGGGTCTGCATTGACGCCGCGAGAGAATTCGACACCGGCCCCTCAGACAAGTTCTCAGGTGGAAATGGCCCATCTTGACCCGTCGACAAAGCGGAACTCCCCGCTCCCGCTTGCGGGCCACCGCCACCACAAACCCCAGAGGTCCCCCCCGCTTGCGGGGGGGCAGGGGGGGTACCTCTTCCCGCGACCCAGATCAATGTGCCCCTTGCAACCGCCACCTCTTACCCCTCCAAACTCCACGGCTCCCGCATCGGCCTTGATCGCATGGCGTTGGCTTCGGCATCGCCCGTGATCTCCTCTTTCGCCGCGTCCCACGCGAGTTTTCTTCCCAGGCGCATGGAGATGTTGCCGAGGTGCATCGTCGTACTCAATCGGTGAATATCTTCGGGCGAGTAATAGGGAGATTTCCTCGACTTCACACCGTCGATAAAGGCCTGGTGCTCGCCGACGGGCCTGGGGTACATCTTGTTGGTTTCGGGGGGATACACCGCGTTCAAGATCTCGGGGTCGCTCGCTTCAATGGGTTCGCGCCAGGCCTTGCTCTTGATCCAGCCGTCGCTCCCGTAAAACCCGATGCCGGTGCCGTCGGATTTCACGAGCATCTCCACACCGCTGGCGTATTTGTAGTTGATCTCGTAGGTTGTTGCGGTATTGGCCATGCAGTCCACGGGAAACTCCCCCTTGCCGTCCACCTCCACCGGGCCGCCGTGCTCTTCGTAGAGGGCCACCTGGGCGGTGTCGATGAGGTGGGCGCCCCAGTCCGTCAGTTTCCCCCCGGAGTAGTCGAAGTGGTTGCGCCATTGCTGCGCGTCAAGTTTGGTGGGGGTGTAGGGCGAGAAGGGCGCGGGCCCCAGCCATAAATCGTAGTTCAGCCCCTCCGGCACCGGCACGGGCTCTTCTTTGGGGAAGGCATCCCCCGGCGGCAGGGCCACGCGGATGCGCTCCAGCTTGCCCAGGCGACCGTTGCGCACCAGCTCGGCCATGCGGTGATAGATGTCCACTGAACGATCTTCAATACCGCCTTGATAAATGATGCCCGTCCGGGCGATTTCGCTAACCAGCGTGCGGCCTTCGGCGATGGTGAGCGTGGGCTTCTCGCAGAAGACATCCTTGCCCGCGCGGGCCGCCATGAGGGACATGAGTACGTGCCAATGGTCGGGGGTGGAAATGACGACCCCGTCGATATCCGAGCGGGCCAGAAGCTCACGGAAGTCGGCATGAATCGCGCAATCCTGGTTGGCATAGGCCTCGTTCACCTTGTCCCGCGCGGTAATACAGCGATCGGCATACACGTCGCACACGGCCACCACGCGGGCCTCGGGAATCTCCAGAAAATTGCGGAGGTTGTAGCTTCCCCCATGAATGCCGAGGCCGATACAACCGAGGGTCACTTTCTCGCTCGGCGCGGGGCCTTCGGCCTGCAGCCGCAAGGCGGAGAAGGCGGGCAGGGCCAAGGCGGCCGATTTCAAGAACTGGCGTCTGTTGGTATCACGCAACATGGTGAACTCCGATCACGTGGTGAGAATGTTCTCGGTCTACAAAACCAAACTAGAGATCTGAACCGCAAATTTTCGCAAATGGACGCAAATTATTGGGGCAATTCAGGGCCAATTTGATGTCATCGATTTCCGCCAAATCCCATGCCTTCCGTGGTCGATGAAGAAATGATCGACCACAGAGATCACGGAGACACGAAGAATGCAACATGAGAATAGAGGAGGAGTGTGTTCGAATTTAAAGAAGCTTTGCATTCTCGCCAGTGTCTCAGACACTCATTTTTTCTCCGTGCCTCAGTGGCCTCCATGGTTCAAATCTTTTCGACCCGCCAGCCTATTTCGTCAGGTCCTGAAGCACCTTGACGTACGCCTGCACATCTTCGGGCTTGTTCCGGGCGAAGAGCATCCCGGGCAACACGACCTTCTTCTCCACCGCCTCGCCCTTCATCGCTTTGACGGCCGCCGTGAGGGCCTGGTGGCCGATATCGTAGGGCTTTTGCCCCGTAACCGCCTGGAGCACGTCGTCCTGCGCGAGGAGGAACCCGCCGATCTGCTCGCTCATGTCGGTACCGAAAACATATACCTTGCCTGCAAGGCCTTTGGAGATGACGCCATTGACCGCGCCGACGGTGCCGCCTTCGTTGGCGGCCCAGAGCACGTTGATTTCGGGATGGGCGGTCAGCATGTTCTCCACCACCACCGTGGCGGCCTCGGCGAGCCACGCATCCTGCTCGGAAACAATCTCGACGCCGGGCAGGGCCTTTATCTTGTCGCGAAAACCCTGCACGCGCTGGCCGCCGGGTTCGGGCGCGAGGGAAACATATTCCACCATGCCGACCTTGGCCTGGCCGCCGAGGCGCTCCTGAATGAAGGCCACGGCCGCGTCGCCCGTGGTGCTGCCGAGGGAAATCTGGTCGCTCCGGATGTTGCTGGCGGCGAAATCGGCGTCGATATAGCTGTCATAGGTTACAACGGGGATGCCCCGCTCAAAGGCGCGCTTCAGCGCGGGGATGGAGCTCGTGGCGCTCTGGGGCGGCACCACCAGGGCGGCGACCTGATTGGCCATGTAGGTGTCGATCAGGGAGATTTCCTTGTCGAGGGTGCCGAAGCTGTTGTTTACGGAAACTTCCACGCCCAGCTCCGCGGCGGCGGCGCGCATGCCAAACTCGTTCAATCGAAAGAACTGGTCTTCCTGTAGAACTATCGCGCCAATCTTGGGCTTGCCGCTGTCGGAGGTGGGCTGCTGATTGCAGCCGACGGCCAGGGTGCAAAGCGCAGCAAGCGAAAAGAGGGTTGAACGAAAACGGGCCATGGGATTGCCTTCCTTGCCATTGGCGCAGTCGCTGCGCCGGGTCCACACCACCCGCGCGAACGCGCCGGGTGCGGAGCCATGATCCTACAGGCCGCGACGCAAGTCAAGTGCGGCCCGCCGAAAACTACTCCGCGCCCTCGGCGGCCTGGGTAACGAAGCAAACCGGTTCATGGCCGAAGGCGTCCCGAAAGCGCCGCTGAATCGTCCCCGCCACCCGCTCGGCGAAGGCCTTCTGGACCAGGGTGACGGTGCAGCCTCCGAAGCCGCCCCCGGTCATACGCGCCCCGATCACCCCGTGCTCCGGCCCCAGCGCCCGGGCCGCTTCCACGAGAAAATCGAGCTCGGGACAACTCACTTCAAAGTCCCGCGCGAGGGACTCATGGCTGGCATAGAGGTGCGCCCCGACCGAGTCCATGTCGCCCCGCACAATACTGTCGGCCACGCCAAGTGTGCGCTTGTTCTCCGAGATCACGTGGCGCGCGCGTCGATACAGCGCATCGTCCAGTTGGGGCCGGAGGCGCTCCAGTGCTCCTTCGCTCATATCGCGATAAGAAGAAAGGCCGGAACGGCGAAGCACGGCGGCGCACTGTTCCCGCCGGATGGCATAGGCGCCGTCCGTGAGATTGTGTGATACGCCGGAATGAATGACGACGACGGCAATGCCCGTATCCCCGAAAGGCACATGGCGCGCTTCATTCGAGCGGCAATCAAGAAGCAGCAGGTGGCCCGAGCGACACATTACGGAGGCCATCTGATCCATCAGGCCGCAGGGCACCCCCGCATAGTCGTGCTCCACCTTCTGGCAGAGGCGGGCCTTGTCGAGGGGCGTCAGGCGCTGTCCGCTGATCTTCTCGAGCAGCGTGGTCGTGGCCACGCAAAGGGCCGCACTGCTGCTCAGCCCGCCACCCAGCGGCACCGTGGAATCAATAACCCCGTCGAAGCCGGGAAGCGCCACGCAGGTGGCCCGCTGAAACTCAAGCAAAACACCGAGCAGGTATTTTCCCCAGGTCGGCGCATGGGCGATATCAGGCCGGTCCAGATCGATCTCCAGCGATTCGCCGGCCTGGCGACTGCTGAAGTGCGCCCTCCGGTCTTCCCGGGCGGTGGCCCGAATCAGGATTTCCCGTTCGATGGCCATGGGCAACACCCAGCCGTCATTGTAGTCCACATGCTCGCCGATGATGTTTACCCGGCCGGGCGCGCGGGAAATCCAGCGGCGGGCCTGACCCTGCGGGGGATGTCCAGTGATGACGGCCTGCGTGGTGGGCATGATGAAAACTCCGAAACAACCGGGGCAACAATCGCCGGCGATGGGACTTATACTCGCTTCGCCAGCACATCCTTCTCATACTGCTTGACCTCCGCGAGCCAGGCGGCTCCCGCAGGCACGCCCTGCACCGTGCAATAGTAGTCCCAGACCGCGCCGAAGGGCATGGTGCGCAGTTCTTCAAACAGGGCCAGTCGCGCGGTGTAGTCGCCCGCCTGCTCCAGGGCCTTGAGCGCGGCGGTGGGCTCCAGCAGGGCCACCAGCAGCGACTTGATGGTTGATCGCGTGCCGATGGTCCACGCGGCAATGCGGTTGATACTTGCGTCAAAGAAGTCGAGACCGATATGGACCCGCTTTTCCTGGCCGTGGCGCACGATTTCTTCCGCAATGGCGCGGGTGTCGTCGTTCATCAACACCACGTGATCGCTGTCCCAGCGCACACCCCGACTCACGTGGAGCAGCACCTCGTCCACATACAGCAGGACAGAAGACAACTTGTCCGCGATCGTTTCCGTGGGGTGGAAGTGTCCCGCGTCGAGGCAGAGGAGCACCTGATTGGCGATGGCGTAACCCATGTAGAACTCGTGGGAACCGACCACATAGCTTTCCGAACCGATACCAAAAAGTTTCGCCTCCACGGCATCCAGATTGTGATTGCGATCGAGCTTCTCGGCAAAGACTTTGTCGAGCGATTCGCGCAGGAGCGCGCGGGGCGCCAGGCGATCCACCGGCACATCCTTGAACCCGTCCGGGATCCACACGTTGGTCACGCAGGGCGTGCCCAGTTCACGTCCCATCACTGCGCCGATCTTGCGGCTGGCGATGCAGTGCTCGATCCAGAAATTCCGCACGCCCTCGTCATAGCTGGAGAGGGTAAAACCACTGTCGGCCATGGGGTGGGCGAAGCACGAGGGGTTAAAGTCCATGCCCAGGCCGAGACCCGTGGCCCAGTCGATCCAGCGGCTGAAATGTTCGGGCTGAATTTCATTGCGGGCAACGGCCTTGCCACCCGTCTCGGCGTACATCGCGTGAAGGTTGAAGCGGTGCCTGCCCGGAAGGAGGCCCAGCACCTTCTCCACATCCTGCCGGAGTTCGTCGGCGTTGCGCGCCTTGCCCGGATAGTTGCCCGTGGCCTGGATGCCGCCGCCGCTGGCGCTCTCCACCTTCTCGAATCCGCCCACGTCGTCACCCTGCCAGCAATGAAGCGAAACCGGTATCGTGGCGAGGCGTTTCAAAGCCGCTTCCGTGTCTACGCCGAGGGCGGCGTAACGTTCTTTTGCGAGGGTGTAAGCCTGATTGACGGCATCTTCCCGGGGGGCGGTATATTCCATGTTGGCCTCCAGTAAATCGGCGTGGCGTGGTTGGTGTGGGCAGGTGAATTCGGGGCCTTATCTTAACCTATAGACCGTGGCGTTCCCAAGCCGACGGAAGCATGTGCTATCCTGTCGGGCGAGCTGGCCCGCATCTATCGGAGGAGTACGCACCATGCCAACCGCAACCACGTCCCTGTTCTCCCGCTTTCTTTCGCCCGTCCTGCGCGCTGCCGCCTTGACCGCCCTCGTGACGGCCCCGGCAATCGCACAGACCCACACCCTGACCGTGTTCCCGCCGGAACACAAGGTCATGAACGACCCCGAAACGGGCGCCACCCTCACCTTCCTGACGACCGATCCGGGCACGGATTCCAACCTCTACTTCCACGAATACTCCTGGACGAAGGATGGCGCCTTCATCCTCTTTACCTCCGCGCGCGCCAACGGCGGCCTGATGGCCTACCTTACGGCGACAGGTGAACTGGTCACCTTTCAGGACACGGTGGGCGGCCTCGGCGGCGCAACGGCGGCGGTGACCGGCAGCGGGCTCTACGCCATTCGCGGCCGACAGATCGTGCGCGTGGATCTGAGCGCCGAAATCTCCCCCGACCCGGCCAAGGCCCCTTCCAAAGTCACCGCGACCGAAAAAGTCATCGGAGACCTGCCCGAATACGGCGGGGGAACGAATTTGAGCGAGAATTGCGCGGGCACGACCCTCTCCATCGGTGTGGAAGGGGGCTCGATCGGCCCCGTGCCGGCAATTCTGACCATCGACGTCGCCAGCGGCGAAGTGAAGGAGTTGTGCCGCCTTCCCCAGTGGCCCAATGTTGTACAGCACGTGCAGTGGAGCCATACCGACCCCTTTATGCTCAGTTTTGCCGGCCGGAAGCCCCGCCTGATGGTGGTGGACACACGGGACGGCAACCCCCGGGCGGCCTACAATGAATGGCCGGATGAACTTGTAACCCATGAATCCTGGTGGGTAAATGACCAGATTATCTTCTGCGGCGGAACAATTCCGAAACCTACGGAGATTTCGCACGTCAAATTACTCGATATGAAGACGGGCGCGGTGCGGGTAGTGGGCACGGGCGCCTGGTGGAAGGGGGGATCTTCCGAGGAAATCTCCCGCTACAATTGGTGGCATGCCGATGGAAGCGACGACGGACGATGGATTGTCGCGGACAACTGGCATGGTGATATCATGCTGTTTGAAGGGAAGACGACCCGTCCAAGATTGCTCACGGGCAACCACCGGACCTATGGAAAGGGTAACCACCCCCACGTGGGTTTTGACCGTGCCGGCAAGTCGGTCGTTTTTGCTTCGCACCTGCTGGGTGACGAAAACGTTTGCGTCGCGACCATTCCCGAGGCGTGGCAACGGGAGAACCCTTCCTGAGGGTCTCTCCGGAGGCTGGCCGCGACGATCGCAGAGGAGTATGCTGCACGCTATGGCCAGAGTAGTTGGTATTATCCCATCCCGGTACGCCTCCACGCGGCTGCCGGGGAAGGCCCTCGAAGACATCCTGGGAAAGCCCATGATCCAGCGGGTCTATGAAGCATGTAAAGAGTCGGATATCCTGGACGCGCTTTATGTGGCCACGGATGATCGGCGTATCGCCGACGTTGTGGAGGCGCTGGGCGGCGAGGTGATCATGACCTCGCCCAACCACGCCAGCGGCACTGATCGCCTCGCGGAGGCCATCCAGTCGCTGGAGGCCGACATTGTCGTCAACATTCAGGGAGATTACCCTTTTCTGAACCCCATCATGATCCGGGAGGGGGTGGAGCCCCTGCTCCAGGACCCCGATCTGCCCATGACCACCATGATGCGGGCCGTCTCCAGCCCCACCGACCTCCACAACCCCGATGTGGTCAAGGTGGTCATCAATCTCAAGAGCGAGGCCATGTATTTTTCCAGGGCGCTCATCCCTTTTCCCAGGGGCTACAAGGCCCACAGCGTCTATGAGCACATCGGCATGTTTTTCTATCGGCGCGACTTCCTGGAGTCCTTCTCCAAGCTCCCCCCCACGCCGCTGGAGCAGGTGGAACGCCTGGAGCAACTCCGCGCCCTGGAACACGGCTACCGGATTAAGGTCGTCCTCACCCAGTGTAAAGACTCCCTGCTGAGCGGCTTCAGCGTGGACACCAGCGACGATCTGGACCGCCTGGAAGAGATGCTGAGCAAACGTGGAATTGTCTCCTGAACCGTGGGGCGACCGCCATGCCGGGACTGATGGAGCGATTGCGGTCGGAGGCCCTTCTGGTTGCCGACGGCGCCTGGGGCACGGAACTAATCCGCCGCGGGCTCGACGTGCTGCGAGAGCCCGCGGATTCCTGGAATCTAAGCCGGCCCGACGCGGTGGCGGAAGTGGCCGGGCTATATGCCCCACACGCGGATATGCTCTCCACAAACTCCTTCGGCGCAAGTCGCACCCGACTGACACCCTTCGGTCTTGAAGAAAACACCGCCGCGATCAACACGCGGGCCGTCGAGATTGCGCGGAATGCGTTGCGGACACGCCCATCGACCAGACGCCCTTCGGGGCTCATCGCCGGTGCGTTGGGGCCGGTTCGAGGACCGGGAAGAACCCAGCCCGATGACGGCGCGCTGGCCGAGGTGTACCGCGAACAAGCCTCCCATCTGGCGGCCGCCGGCGCTTCCTTTCTCGTGCTGGAAACGATGACCGATCTCAAAGAGGCGCTGATTGCCGTGAAGGCGGCACGGTCGGCATGCACCCTTGAGGTCGTGTGCTCATTCGCTTTTCGCGAGGGCCCGACCGGACATTTCGACACGTGGTCGGGCCACGCCGTGGAAGAGGCCCTCAATTCCGCTCTCGACGCAGGCGCGGCGATGGTGGGTGCGAACTGCGTTCCGGCGACCGGGAGTCTGCTCGCGCTCGTGACCGACATGCGTGACTTAATGGGCGCACGCCCCCTCTGGCTGAAACCCAACGCGGGTCAGCCTGGCAGCCAACCCGATGCCACGGGCAGGCTGACCCTGCATTACCCCCACCCCTTGCGCGGACTTTCTCTGGATTCGCTGTGCGACGCCCTGGGTCACGGCATCATCGGCGGCTGCTGCGGCACAACCCCGGAGGACATAGCCGTGCTCCGGAATGAGATAGATCGCCGCGCCACGCGGATGTAAAACGTTGTCTGCTGTCCTTCACATCAACCGCCGCGTCACGTCGCTATCCGCTGAACCGCCCCAATGAATATTCGGGGTCCGCCCTGCGTCCATATGCCATCGACGTAACATCAGGCAGGGCCTGAGGAGGTTAGCAGCATGAAATTATCGCCCAAGTGGATCTCGACGACGCTGGCGGCCGTAACGCTGGCACTTGTAACGGTATTCGTTGCACCGGAAGCCAACGCGGGTGTACGCGTGATTCGCACGCCCATCCCCGGCGGGTACTATGGCGGGTACTACGGCGGAGCCCACTGCGGCCCCGTCTACCGTCCGCCGGTGCATCGTTGTTCCTACAGCCTGCAACAGCGGCGTGCGTTCATCGGCTATGACCATTGCGGCAGGCCGATGTATCAAGTCTACTACGTGCAGGTCCGCACCTGCGGTTGCCGCTGACCGCAATTAGACGAACCCTTCCGTGCTCCGGTGCGGGCCATTGGCGCTTCTCTCCGAGGCGCGCTACAATAGCGCCTCGACCCCCATGGCCTGCACTGGAGCCGTTCTCTTGAGATCGCTTTTATTTCTCCCATTCATAGCCGCACTGTTTACCCTTCTTCTCCTGGGTTCAACGAAAGCCGCCGCGCACCCCCTCGGCGACTTCTCCATCAATCAGTATTTCATTGTGGATGGCGGCGCCCCGCGCCCGACCATCCATTTTCTGCTCGACGTAGCCGAGATCCCCTCCTTCACCGAGTTGGACATGCTCGATACCGACTTCGACAGCCAGTTGAGCCCGGAGGAAGTGGAAGCCTATCTGGACCAGCGCATACCCCAGCTCGCCCGCTTCATTCACATGAAAATTGACGGCGCGGACATGCCGGTCACGACAACCTCGCACAAACTCATTCTCCTCGAAGGCAATGGCGCCATGCTGGTGTTCAACATCCTGCTGAGCCTGGAAGCGCAGACCGATTGGCCCGAGGCCCCGTTCACCCTGCAGCTCGAGTCGGAGAATTATCCCGATGAGCAGGGAACCCGCGAGTGCCTCCTGCTGCCGGGCGAAGACCTGGCCGACACCACCGCCACCCTGGCGCCGGAAATCGTGGGCGAGCAACAGCGTGTGGAACAGAATTCGGTGCCCGTCGTTGTTTACGGAAATCGACGCGCATCATTCACCCTGCACTTGACCCCGGGCCAGACCGTGAACGTCGCCGACCTGCCCACCGTCGATTCGCTCCGCCATTTCTCCTGGACCTCCACGGCGCGGATGGCCAGGGAGCAGGGAGAAACAGGACTCGCCGGCGGCATCGCCAGGGCCGTCCTCGACTCCGGTCTCAGACCAGGCCTGCCGGGTGAATCGAAGCCGCTCGTGGCCGTCGCGGAGGGCGTGAGTGATGAGAAGGTATCCACCGGAGTGCGGGAGGGCGGTGCGACCATGGCGAGCCGCCTCCTGGATCGGATTTCCGAGATTGTGCGCCGGGACGAGTTCCCCCCACCCGCGCTTCTGGCGCTCGGCCTTGCCATCGCGGCGGCACTGGGAATGGGCCACGCATTTGCGCCGGGCCATGGCAAGACCGTGATGGCGGCCTACCTGATCGGAGAACAAGGCACCGCCTGGCACGCGTTGATCCTCGGCATCGTCGTCACCATTACCCACACCTGGAGCGTGATCCTGCTCGGACTCGTCACGCTATACTTCGAAGACATGATCTCCGAAAGGGACGTGAATTACTGGACGGGCATCCTTTCGGGGGCAATCATTATCGGCATTGGCGGACTGCTGTTTCGCCAGCGCTATCACCAGCTCCTCGCCAGCGCCCAGGGCAAGCCCGGCGACTGGCGTTTCTACCACGGTCACGAGCACACCGTAGACGAGCCCGCCATACTCGCTCTGAAGCCGGGCGAAGCCCCCTCCTACCGAAACATTCTGTGGCTGGGCATTTCCGGGGGCGTAGTGCCCTGCCCCGCCGCGCTCATTGTCCTGCTGCTGGCCCTCAAGGTGGGCCGTCTCTCCTACGGTCTCGCGCTCATCCTCGCCTTCAGCCTCGGACTCGCCGCCGTACTCGTCGTCATAGGACTGCTCGTGGTGCGGGCGTCACGCCTGCTCCAGCGCCAGAAGCTCACCGACCACCCCCTCCTGCGGCTGCTGCCCCTCGGCTCCGCCGCGCTGATAACCCTCCTCGGCGCCTGGGTCGTGATCTGGACCCTGCTCCAATTCGAAGTGCTGCGCTTCGGGTAGCCCACCGCAAAACGTCACGCAACTTCGCTCGCTGTTGGCGACCACGGATTACCTGCCGCTGCCTCCGGCCACAACAAAATGTTTTACCACGAAGGCACGAAGAACACGAAGAGAAGAGTTTTCACGGCGATGCAGGCCTTCGGCAGTCGTTTAATTCCCCATGGCATGCCGTCTTCCTGATGTCTCGCACGCCAAGCCGCGAATACGCGAAGATAATTGGGGAGCAAGCTCAATTTGCATCTTGCTTGGATTGCATGGGGATTCATGGTTGTAAAACGCTTCAATCCCCATCCCTCCTCCCTCTTTCTTCTTCGTGCTCTTCGTGGCCTTCGTGGTGAAAAATCTGGTTGCGGCCAACGACTGCTCCAAAACTTTCGTGGTAAGGTAGTTTTCCCTATTCCGGGATGGCCATCGGGCCAAAGACCGGCAGGGCCATGCCCGCTTCATCGGTGATATTGCAGTAAGGGTCGATACCGCGTCCATACCAGAGTTGCGCGCCCGCCGGGAATTCGTTCACCCAAATCAGCAGCGCATTCGGATCGTCCGGCGCGATCTCCACGTTGAACACGCAGGGCTTCACCGGACCCGCAGGCCCCTCGCTGACCGAGAAACCGCTGGGACGGCCCGCCACAACGAGCTTGCCGTTTACGCCGCTGAAGGTCACGCGCAGGTGCTGACCGTACCCGGTACCCACGCGCTGCATGTCGGCTACGCGCGGACCCGCCTGCACCTTGCCGCCAAACAGGTTCGCTTCGGCAATGTTCGCCAGGCGATGCCCGAGGGTCTTCAAACCGGCCGTACCGATGTGAATTCCATCGTCCAGGCCCAAGTCCACGGCGGGCACCACAGCCGTATTCGGGACTTCCGCAACCGTGCTCAACTGAATCGCCTGAATCCGGTTCCAGGACGCTTCATCCCACGGCAGGATCACCCTGCCAAGCTGGACATAGTAGAAAGGCAGATCCGGGTTGTTAAAGTCACGGCGCATGGCGTCGATGAGTGCTTTGAACTTATCCGCAAAGATGGCGGACGCCTCCGCGTTGGCATCGGACTCGCCCTGATACCACAACACGCCCCGGACCTTGCCGCCGGCCGCCGCCACCTGCTTCACCATGGAGCCGTAGAGCGAAGCGCCGCCCTGATCTTTCAGCGCCGGGTCCCACCCCTGCATGGACGTACCGCCGTGAGCAGACGCTATCAAGCCAACCGGGCGCCCGGTGCGGCGGACCATTTCTTTAGCGAAGGCCATGCCGAGGCCCGCGCCCTTGTGCCCATCGCGCCAGGCAACAATCTGCTGCTGCCGCACCACTTCGCCCTGGGCGGCATCGAAATGGATCGCATCGGGCGACTCAGGCAGGGTGTGGAGAGGTTCCTGGGCCACACGCCACTCGTAGCTCATGGAATAGGTGTTGACGCGCGGATCGAGCGTCTCTTCGTTGACCCGGTTGCCCACGCCCTGCATGTTCGACTGGCCCGCAAGCACCCACACATCGCCCACCAGCACATTAAGCACTTCGTCGGATGCGAGGACCGCGCCATTCGCCGTGACCCGCACCTCAACCCGGTAGGGACCGCCTGCGGGAACAGTTGGAACCGATGCCGACCACACGGCGCCGGCCTCGCCCACGGGCATCCAATCCACGACAACTTTCTGCACCGCCGACACGCGGGCTTCGAGCGCACCAGTCTCCGCCGCCGTGCCAGAAAGCGACAACGTGGCCGAGCCATCGGCGTCACACTGGACCACCTGGTAATCCGTGAGGCCCGACGTAATATCGATAGCCAATGCCTTTGGCGACAGGAAAGACAGACCGACCATGGTCAGAATGAGGGTGAAGCGATGCATGGGAATTCTCCAGAAAAGACGTTCGAAATCCGCGCCTTGCTGCGGAGCGGGAAGGATTGCACGCGCCGAGGACGGAACGCAAATGGCAAGTTACAATTTGGTTGATGCTTACAATAAAAGCGGCCTGCGACGGCTGTTGACAGTAGTAGCAATTATTGCTACCATTCTTAAAAAGGAGTTTGTGCCATGTCGAATGTGGAAAAGATAAGCGTTGCACTAACCACCGAATTGGCCACTATGGTTAAGGAGGCTGTCGAGAAAGGCCAGTACGCCTCGTCGAGTGAAGTAATACGCGAAGCGCTGCGCGACTGGAAGTTTAATCATGCTATCAGAGAGCAAAAACTCCTGGAATTGCGTGAACTCTGGCAGGAGGGTATCGACAGTGGCCCCTCGGAAATTGCCACATTCCAAGACCTGAAGCTAGTCGCTCGAAAACGGGCGGGCATCTAGTCGCGTGGCTAAGCGGGTCAAGAGAACGGCCAAGTCGGATCTAGATCTGATTGGTATCTGGAGTCATATTGCCCATGACAATCCAGATGCGGCTGACGCCCTATTGGATCGGTTCGAAGAGAAAGCGCTAAAACTTGCCAAGAATCCCAAACTTGGTCCGGCGCGAGAAGATATTTCGCCGGGGCTGCGAATTTTCCCCGTTGGCAATTACGTCTTGCTGTATCGTGAGATTCCAACAGGCATTGAACTTGTGCGTGTTGTTCATGGGGCGCGCAATCTCTTCTATATCCTTTAGCTCACCGCTGCTCCGCCCGCAATCGCTCGCCATAGGCCTTCCACGCCGCCATGCTCTTTTCCAGATTGCCCCGGGTGTCGCCCTTCACGTTGTAGCACTGCAATCCCACCGGGCCGGTGTAGCCGAGTGACTTCAACTTCTTCAGCACGCCGTACACATCAAAGGCACCCTCGCCCAGCGGCTGAATGAGCCGGTCCCAGTCGCCGTCGTGCTCCGCGCCGTTGATGGAGACGAAGAAAAGCCGGGGCGCGGCCTTTTCCAGGATCTCGTCGATTCGGGCCCCATTGCCCGCCTTCAGCTCGTGGCACAGGTTAAAGGTCACGCCCACATTGTCGCGCTCAACCTGCGCCACCACACGCAACGCATCGTCCAGCGTGGCCACATGGAAGCCCGCATGGGGATAGAGCGCCACGCGAATGCCCGAGGCCGCCGCGAGATCGGCAATCGCCTGAATAGCCGTCACCGCCTTCACATCGTCTTCCGCCTGGCCCTGCACCGTAAGCCAGAGGTCCACGCCCGTGCCTTTGAGCCGCGCGATGGCGCGAACGAGTTCTTCGCTGAAGGCCGGCTCCTTGTCCACATGACACGGCACATACACATTGAAAATCTTCAGACCCCGGGCATCAAAGGCAGCCAGCCGCGTGTCCAGGTCCACTTCGTCCTGATAGCTGATCCCCCCATAGCCCAGCTCCGCCAGACAATCCGCCTGCTGCTCGGGCGTCCAGACACCACGCCCGACGCCATTGTCAAACGCGAAGAAGGGGTTCGCGTGCGCCGCAACGGTCAGTGCACACAACGCAAGCAGAACAAAGACTCTCATGGCACACTCCTCTCAATGGACAACTATCAACTATCAACTATCGACTATCAACTGTCAACTATAACGTTCGGTATTGATCCGGCGGACCGCCGGATAGTAGCGTATGGGCGCAATCCACCAAGGCGGGGTGGACCCACACCAACCTCAGATTCAGGGCTGACCCATGAATGATATAGAGCGCTTCATCACCGGATTCCGGGTGTTTCAGAAGGATTACTTCGGACCCCACAGCGATCATTTCGAACCGCTGAAGCATGGCCAGAGCCCGAAAACCATGATCATAGGCTGCTCCGACTCCCGGGTCGATCCCGCCCTGCTGACCAACAGCGCGCCCGGCGACATTTTCATGGTGCGCAACGTGGCCAATCTGGTTCCGCCGTATGTGGCCGACGGCGGGCAGCACGGCGTGAGCGCCGCGCTGGAGTTCGCCGTGTGCATCCTGGAGGTGGAGCACGTCATCGTGCTCGGCCATTCCCAGTGTGGCGGCATCAACGCCCTCATGAACGGCAATTGCGAGGCCAAAGGCGGCACCTTCATATCCCGCTGGATGTCCATCGCCGCGCCGGCCAAGGAACAGATCATCAACGAACTCGGCCAGAAGGACCCGGCGTTTCAGCAACGGGCCGCCGAACAGGCCGCGATTCTGCTGTCGATCGAAAATCTGCACAGCTTTCCCTTTATCGACGAACGGATCACCGCGGGCAAACTCTCCCTTCATGGCTGGTACTTCGACCTCCGCGAAGGCGAATTGCTCGAATACCGCGCCGACCTGGGCCGCTTCAAGAAGCTTACCGACGGCGCTTCGGCCTGAGGCTACGCAAACACCTCATCCACCACATGGCCGAAGACGTCCGTCAGGCGGCGGGCGCGGCCCTCAAAGTGGTAGGTGAGTTGCTCGTGGTCAAAGCCCAGCGCCGCGAGCATGGTGGCGTGAAGATCGTGGACGTGCACCTTGCGCTCCACCGCGCGGAAGCCGAGTTCGTCCGTCGCGCCGATGGCCTGGCCACCGCGGATGCCGCCCCCCGCCATCCAAACGCTGAAGCCGTAAGGATTGTGATCCCGGCCCATGGAGCCCTGCATCACCGGCGTGCGCCCGAATTCCCCCGCCCACACGATAAGCGTGCTGTCCAGCATGCCCCGCTGGCGTAAATCGCGGATCAAACCCGCGATGGGCCGGTCAATCTTCGCGCCATTCGCCTTGTGATTGTCCGCGCACTTGTCGTGGCCGTCCCAGTCGTTGTTGTAGAGCTGGATAAAGCGCACGCCCCGCTCCGCCATGCGCCGCGCCAGCAGGCACATGCGCCCGAACTTCGCCGAGGGCTTCTCGTCCAGTCCATAGAGCGATTGGATGTATTCCGGCTCGTCGGAGAGATCGATCAGGTCCGGCGCCGCCGTCTGCATGCGATAGGCCAGTTCGTAATTCGCAAGCTGGGCGGAAAGGCGCGAATCGTCGGGGCGAGCCTCCTGAAAGCGCCCGTTCCACGTGTGGAGCGCGTCCAGCATCGCCCGCTGCTGGGCCGCGCCGTTCGGCGGACTCAGATTGGAAATGGGCGTGCCCTCCGCGCGCATCGTCGTGCCCTGATAAATCGCCGGGAGGAAACCGCTGCCATAGCTCACCGCCGCCCCCGCGCGATAGGCCCCGTCCGTCATCACCATATACGCCGGCAGGTTGTCCGCCGCGCAGCCCAGGCCATACGTCACCCACGACCCCGCACTCGGATGGCCCAGCAACGTCGAGCCCGTGTTCAGCAGGCCCAGGGCCGGTCCATGAATAAACGACTCGTGGTAACACGAGCGAATCACCGCCAGCTCATCCGCCTCCCGCGCCAGCTCGGGAAACAGGCCCGAAACCTCCAGACCCGACTCGCCGTGCTTCGCAAAAGGAAAAGGCGAACCCATCAACGTCGCCCCCGCCGCCTTCATGAACTGAAGACTCAGCCCCTCCACATTGAAACTCTCCGGCAGGGGCTTGCCGTCATACTTCGTCAATTCCGGCTTCGGGTCAAACGTGTCCATGTGACTCGGCCCGCCCGTCATGAACAAAAAAATCACCCGCTGCGCCTTCGCCGGAAAATGGGGTGCCTTCGGCGCAAGGGGATTGGCCGACGACGACGCATCCCGCGCCAGCAGCGAACCCATCGCCGCCGCGCCAAAGCCAAAGGCCGACTTCCGAAGAAAATCCCGCCGATCAATGGCGGATTCAAAGCGATTGCAGTGATGCGGGTTCATGGGGCGACTCCTGTAGGGAATAGTCTACCCCGACGACACGCACGGCGGCAACGAAGCGGAAGCCCAGCCATCCGACATGATTTCAGCGTCGCAACGCAAGCCAAACCCGCGAGGTCGACCGGCTCCGCTGGGAGCGCAGGCGGCGCGGCGAAGACCACCTCCGACAAACGCCCCCCCGCTTGCGGGGGGGTAGGGGGGGTAACACTCCGCGGGGGTCGGGGGGTACCGCTTGCGGGGGTTAGTGGGGGGACCGCTTGCGGGGGTTAGGGGGGGACCGCTTGCGGGGGTTAGTGGGGGTACCGCTCCTCTCCCTGCGACACATCCGCCGATGCACCGCCCCCCATCGCCCATCCACAATTATTAATTCCCTCTTCCCTCTTCCTTCTTCCTTCTTCCTTCTTCCTTCTTCCTTCTTCCTTCTTCCCCCTTCCCTCTTCCCTCTTCCCTCTTCCCTCTTCCCTCTTCCCTCTTCCCTCTTCCC